>JAJZAG010000047.1 GCA_021799555.1 Deltaproteobacteria bacterium
GGACGACCTCGAGAATATCCTCGCGGCGCAGCGTACCCTGCTCGAGTGGCATATCGATCTTGAGCTTGTGATTGAGCTTGAGGCGTCCCACGCGCGAGAGGTCGTAGCGCTCGGGGTTGAAGAACAAGTTATTGAAAAACGAAGTCGCGGTCTCCTTGGTCGGAGGGTCGCCGGGACGCAGGCGCCGGTAGATCTCGATTACGGCTTCTTCGGGGGTGCCGAGTTTGTCTTGTGCGAGCGTGAGCCTGAGCGGACCGCCGCCAGCCTGCTCGTCGGTGAACAGGACTTCGACCTTCTTTATGCCGGCGACTTTGAGCTTTTCGACGATCTCTTCGGTCAGTTCCTCGTTGGTCTGCACGATGACTTCGCCGGTCGCGGGGTTAACCACGTCATGGGCGCTAACCCGGCCGAAGACTTCGTCGGGCGATATCGGGATCTCGGCGATCTTCGCGGCTTCCATCGCGCGAACAATCGCCTTGTTGAACTTGCGCCCTTCGCGCGCGAGTATTTCTCCCGACTTCGGATCCTTGACGTCGCGGCTGACGCGCTGGCCGGTCAGGTGGTCGGGGATGAACTGCTTCGAGTAGCGAGCCGCTTCGAGGGTGATGACGTCCTTCTGGTAGTAGTAGTTGAGCAGATCCTCGGTGGGCATCCCGAGCGCGCGCAGCAGAACCGTGGCCGGGAACTTGCGCCGCCGGTCGATCCGCACATAGAGCACGTCGCGCGGGTCGAACTCAAAATCGATCCAGCTCCCGCGGTAGGGAATGATTCGCGCCGAGAACAAGAGCTTGCCGCTGGTATGGGTGCGGCCTTTGTCGTGCTCGAAGAACACTCCGGGCGAGCGATGCAGCTGCGAGACGATGACCCGCTCGGTTCCGTTGACCATGAACGTGCCGTTTGGAGTCATCAGAGGAATCTCGCCGAAGTAGACTTCCTGCTCCTTGACGTTCTTGATCGAGCGGCGGCCGCTTTCGACGTCCCAGATGACGAGTTGAATCTTAACCTTAAGCGGCGCCGCGTAAGTCATCCCGCGCTGATGGCATTCCTCGACGTCGTACTTTGGTGTGCCGAGCTCATAGCTGACGAACTCGAGCGAGGCGGTCTCGTTGAAGTCCTTGATCGGAAAGACGGACTTGAAGACGGCCTGCAGGCCGACATCGTCCTTGCGTTCTTCGGCTGGAACTCCCGCCTGCAGGAATTCGTCGTAGGAACGTTTCTGGATCTCGATCAGATTGGGGATTTCGATAATCTTCTTGATTTTGCCGAAGGACCGGCGCACGCGAAGATTGCTCGTGACCTGGGACTGAGCCATTACCTACCCCGCCTTGCGCACGCTGAAAGTTGGCGCGCGCGATGCAACGCTAAAAGCCGCGGACGCACGGGTATTGCCCGCGTCCACGGCTGAGTCGAATTGACCGGCAAAGCACTCGCCGCTGCGAACGCGCACGCGGCGCGCCAAAGCGACGGATTTTCCAACCGGTGGTCGTATTGCAAAAACTCCGGCTCTCCTACTTGAGCTCCACCGAGCCGCCCGCTTCTTCGATCTTCTTCTTGAGCTCCTCGGCCTCGGCCTTGGCGATGCCTTCCTTGATCGGCTTGGGAGCGCTATCGACGAGATCCTTGGCTTCCTTGAGGCCGAGTCCGGTAATCTCGCGAACTACCTTGATCACCTGGATTTTCTTGTCGCCCGACCCGGTGAGCATCACGGTGAACTCGTCCTTTTCCGCCGCCGGCGCAGCCGCGCCGCCACCGGCCGCCGGAGCCGCCGCCATCGCCACCGGAGCCGCGGCCGACACACCGAGTTCCGTTTCGAGTTCCTTAACCAGGGCAGCCGCTTCAATCAGCGAAAGGTTCTTCAGGTAGTCCTTGACCTGATCGCGGCTGAGTTGTGCTTCTGACATTGTTCCGTTCTCTCCTTGAGTGGCGCGGGGGCGGATGTGGGAGCGCCCCGAAAGCCTTATTTGCCTATACCGATTCCATCGTCCGGCCGCCGTGCGGCCCTCGCACTGCCTATTGCGCGGCGCTTACGGGAGGCGCGTCGCCGTTCTTCTTTCCGATCGCGTCAATCGCGCGCGCGATCATCGAGCCCGGCTCGTTGAGCAGCCGGACCAGCCGTGTGGCCGGCGCCTGCAAGAGCCCGAGGAGCTGCGCCATTACGACTTCGCGTGGCGGCAGCGTCGCAAGCGCGTTGATTTCCTCAACGCTGAGCGTCTGCCCCGCCATCACGGCACCGCGCAGCGTGAACTTGTCGCCCAATTCCTTGAACGCGACGACGGTCTTGGCAAGTTCGACCGGGTCCTGCTCGGTCAGAATCAGTCCGACCGGTCCGCCGAGCTTTTCGGCGAGCGCGGCGAAGGCGGTACCCTCGACTGCGCGGCGCACCAGGGTGTTTTTCGCAACCCGCATCTCGCCGCGCACCGCGCGGATCTTGCGGCGCATCTCGGCGGTTTCGCCCGCGCTCATTCCCTTATATTCCGAAATCAGCGCAATTCTGGCGCGGCCAAATCGATCGCGCAGCTCACCGACCACCGCCGTCTTCTGCTCTTTTCTCATCGCTTCAACCCGAACCTCTCGATGGCGCCGCGGCGCTTATGCCGCAGCCGCCTCGGTCTTTTGCGCCGACGCGGTATCGACCCGGACACCGGGTCCCATCGTCGAGGAAAGCGCGACGCTCTTGATATAGTTGCCTTTGGCGCTCGCCGGCTTCGAGCGGATTATCGCGGTCAGCAGCGCATGAGCGTTTTCCCTCAACTTGTTCTCGCCGAAACTCAGCTTGCCGATCGGGGCGTGGACAACACCGGCCTTGTCGACCCGGTAATCGACCTTGCCCGCCTTGACCTCGGAGACTGCCTTGGCGACGTCAAAGGTGACGGTGCCCACTTTAGGATTCGGCATCAGGCCGCGCGGGCCGAGAATTTTTCCGATCCGTCCGACCTGCGCCATCATGTCGGGCGTCGCAATCACGCGATCGAATTCGAGCCAGTTCTCTTCCTGAATCTTCTTGATAATCTCGTCGCTGCCGACGAAATCGGCGCCGGCATCGCGCGCTTCACGTTCCTTCTCGCCCTTGGCGATCACCAGCACGCGCGAGACCCGGCCGGTGCCATGCGGAAGCACCACGGTGCCGCGAATATTCTGGTCGGCTTGCCGCGGATCGACCCCGAGCCGTACGGCGAGCTCGACCGTCTCATCAAACTTGGCAAGCTTATGCCCGGCGACAATCTTGATCGCCTCGTCCAACGGATAACGGCGTTCGCGATCGATTTCCTTGGCCGCCTCGAGATATTTTTTTCCTGCCATCGCGAATAATCCCTCACGGTCCGCCCACACGGGCGTGTCACTCGGTGACGTCGATCCCCATTGAGCGCGCGGTCCCGGCCACGGTGTTGATTGCGGCGGCCAGATCGGCAGCGGTCAGATCCTTCAGCTTGGTCTTGGCGATCTCCTCGACCTGCGCACGAGTAACTTTTCCAACCTTGTTCTTGTTGGGGGTCGGCGAGCCCTTTTCGACTCCAGCCGCCTTGAGCAGCAGGATCGAAGCGGGCGGGCTTTTGGTTACAAAAGTGAACGATCGGTCCGCGTAAACCGTAATGATCACGGGAATCACCAATCCCGCCATAGCTTGGGTCTGCGCGTTGAACGCCTTGCAGAACTCCATGATATTGACACCGCGCTGGCCGAGCGCTGGTCCGACCGGAGGCGAGGGATTTGCCGCACCTGCGGGAATCTGAAGCTTGACTTGTCCGACTACTTTCTTTGCCACTTGGCTCTCACTCGCCCAAAGCCGTCCGCCTCGGCGCCGCGCGCGCGTTTCGACACGTCGGCATGCGGGCGGGAATCGTGATGGTTCAGGATTTTTCTACCTGCACAAAGTCGAGTTCCACCGGAGTCGCGCGGCCAAAGATCGAGATTAGCACGCGCACCTTGCCCTTTTCGGGCTTCACTTCTTCGACGGTGCCGTTGAAGTCCTGGAATGGCCCGTCGACAACCTTGATCGCCTCGCCAACCTCGAACAGGACCTTGGGCTTGGGGCGCAACGCGCCCTCTTCCATCTGTTCCTTGATTCCGCGGGCTTCCGATTCGGGAACCTCGGGCGGTTCGGTATTATGTCCGACAAAGCCCGTGATCTTGGGGGTGTTCTTGATCACATGCCAGGTTTCGTCGTCCAGAACCATGTTGACGAAGATGTAGCCCGGAAAAAATTTGCGCGAAGCAATCTTGCGCTGACCGCCCTTGCCCAGTTCCTGCACCCGCTCGACCGGGACCAGCACCTCGCCGATCCTGTCCTCCATATGTAGCGCGCGCACGCGTTCTTCGAGAGCCTTTTTGGCCTTCTGCTCGTACCCCGAGTAAGTGTGAATCACGTACCACTTCATCCGTGATGCGGGGCTTTGTGTCTGGGGTTCAGTCATCGCGTGCCTTGAGTTCGGCGTGTCTTGGTTCCGGGTATTCTTATCGTGTCAAGCGCCGCAACTCCGCGGCGCCATTTAGCTGAGCAGCGCGCGCACGACGCGCGTTGCGCCCAAATCGATCAACCCCAGCCACAGCGCCATGATGAAGGTCAGAGCGATCACCACGATCGTCGCCTGCATAGTCTCTTTGGGCGACGGGTAATGAACCTTCGCGAGCTCGCTCCAGGATTCCTGAAGAAAACTAACGCCCTGGTTGAGGTAACTTTTTAGGCTATCCATTTTTTTTCCGGCATACAAGGGCTGTGCAATTTGTCAGTGAAATGGCGGGCCAGGCAGGGATCGAACCTGCAACCCTCGGATTTGGAGTCCGATGCTCTGCCAATTGGAGCTACTGACCCGTCGTTGGCGCCTGTGCGCACCGTCATTGCGGTCCCGCCGGTCACAGGGATCAGGAGACCTTGTGCTCGCGATGCAGGGTATGGGCCCGGCAATTGGGACAAAACTTTTTGATCGCAAACTTCTCTGTGTGCGTCTTGCGGTTCTTGGTGGTCGTGTAGTTGCGCCGCTTGCATCCGTCACACGCAAGCCCGATTAATTCCCTTACTGCCGCCATCGTTGTTCAGTCCTCACGCGCGATGCGCGAATTTAATTTGCGTGGAGCCCACGACGGGAATCGAACCCGTGACCTCTTCCTTACCAAGGAAGTGCTCTACCGGCTGAGCTACATGGGCCCAATCTATCCGGCTCTGCCATGCTCTCCCGTGCGGCCGCGGCACGACGGTCAAACTGGAGCGGGAAACGGGACTCGAACCCGCGACCCCGAGCTTGGAAGGCTCGCGCTCTACCAACTGAGCTATTCCCGCCCCCGACGCCGCATATCAGCATACACCAGTATATATGGTGGAGAGGGGAGGATTCGAACCTCCGAAGGCATAAGCCGGCAGATTTACAGTCTGCTCCCTTTGGCCACTCGGGAACCTCTCCGTTAGGCTGCCCATCCAGGCCATCCTGCCGAGCCAAGCCGATGGCGAGAATCGAACTCGCAACCTACTGATTACAAATCAGTTGCTCTACCGTTGAGCTACATCGGCCAACCTACGTCAAAAACGGGAACTTATTCGCACGGTCATTGAGAGTCAAGCTGTGCCGGCCGGGACCGCGCATTCGAGGATCCCTCGCAATGTCCCGGCCGCGAAAATTCGAATACCCAGGCACCTTGGACCTTACCCCACCGGACAAGGATGCGGGCGGTTCAAAAATGGGACAGCGGCGTGTCATCGGATGTCGCCTGAAGCCGTCGTTAAGGCGTCGCCCGAATGATCCGACCAGCCAATAGCTCCATAAGTGTCCGCGATTCGGCCATTCCCGATGGCATCGCCCTTGCTCACTTGTGCGGAGCCTCCGGCTGCCGAAGCCAGCGTTTGACCTGCTTGCGATTGGGTCGGACTGAAGCCATGAAAGAAAACACCGCCGTAGCGACGCTCTGCGACACTCCAATCCCAGCCGACGCTGCGATCAGTAGCGACGACAAGTTCTGGCGCGTTTTTCAGTATGGCAGCGATGCTATTTCAATCGCCGACCTTGCCTCGCGCCGCTATCTTGAGGTGAACCACGAATTCGTCCGGATGAGTGGATATCCACGCGATCAGGTGATTGGACGCACGGCGCAGGAGCTGGGCTTTTGGCGCGATTCACCAGAGAGCGAGGCGTTCAGCAACGAATTGCTGCGCAAGGGCGCCGTGCGCAACCATGAAACCGTCGTTACTGCCGCGGCAGGGCGGCGACTCAACCTGCTTATCTCCGCGGTCCTGATTGAAGTCGAAGGTCGGCGATGCACTCTGGCAATCAGCCGCGATATCACCGATCTCAAGCGCGCCCAAGATGAACTCCGCAGCGCCGACCGCCGCCTGCGCGACGTACTGGCCAATGCACCAGTCGCGATGACCGTGATCAATAACGACGGGATTATAACGCTTTCAGAGGGCGCAGGATTAGAAGCTATGAATTATGCGCCCAACCAACTCGTCGGACACTCGCTCGATGAACTCGGGCCGCCCGGCAGCGCGATAGCCCGCCACGCGCGGGAGGCGCTTGCCGGCGAGCAGCAAGTCGCGATCGAGGAATTCAATGGGCGGATATTCGAGGTCTGGTATTCGCCCGTCAGAGACTCCCGCAAGCGGATCACGGGCGCGATGTCGGTCGCGACGGATATCACGGCCCGGGTCGCGATCCAGGATGAGCTCAAGCGCAAGGAAGAGTTCTATCGTTCGCTGATCGAGACTTTGCCGGACACTGTGATGACGGTCGATCAGAGCGGCACGATCCGGTTCGTCGGCGGCGCCGGCCCACGCAACTTTGGATATTCAGCGGACCAAGTTGTCGGACATTCCGCCCTGAATTTCATCCATCGCGAAAATCAAGCCGATCAGAAGAGACTGATGGGGGCGGCGTTCGAGAACCCGGGCACAGTCATCGGTTCTGAGGCTCGAGCGCTTGTTCCCAATGGAATCTGGGTGCCGGTCGAACTGATGGGCCGCGTTGCGCCGGGACCCGACGGACAACCAATCCTGATCGTGACGATGCGCAATATCGCCGAGCGCAAGCAGGCGCAAGAAGAGTTACGCCGGCGCGAAGAGTATTACCGCACCCTTATCGAGGCGTCGTCGGACTTGATCGTCGTAATCGATATCCGCGGTGTCGTTATTTTCGCGGGTGGCCAGGGCTTGCGCGATATAGCTGAGAGCTCGGTTGAAGTGATCGGATTGCCGGCCAGCGATTTTGAGCATCCCGACGATGTCGCTGAACAGATTAAGACGGTCGCATGGTCCTTCGATAACCCGGGCCGGATTGTCCGCACTGAGGTCCGTTTGCGCGGAGTCGGCGGAGATTGGATACCCTTTGAATTCGCCGGCCGCGTTATCGCTGGCCTCGACGGAATGCCGAGGCTTGTGACCACCGGGCGCAACATCGCCGAACGCAAGCGAATCGAGTCCGAGCTCGCCGCGGCGCGGGACGCCGCACTGGCCGCCTCGCGCGCGAAATCGGATTTCGTGTCGAGCATGTCGCATGAAATCCGCACCCCGATGAACGCGATCCTCGGTATGGCCGATCTGCTGTGGGAGACAGACCTGAGCTCCGACCAGCGACGCTCTCTCGGAACGATCATCTCGAACGGCAATTCGTTGCTCGAACTGATCAACAGCGTGCTCGATTTCGCCAAGGTCGAAAGCGGCAAAATGAGCCTCGAACTGACGTCATTCGATCTGCGCGACCTGGTCGAGCGGGTACGGGAATTGTTCGAGGTGCGCGCGCGGGAGAAGAATCTCGAACTCTCGGCCAAGATCGCTGCCGGAATTCCGGCCGTGGTTTGCGGCGATCCGATGCGCCTGCGGCAGATTCTGATCAACCTGGTCGCCAATGCGATCAAGTTCACCGAGCGCGGCACGGTCGCAATCGAGGCCGCACAGGCGATGGCCAGTGCGAACCGCGGCGCCGCTTTGGTTCAATTCACGGTCGCCGACACCGGTATCGGACTGACTCCGGGCCAGCTTGAAATGATCTTTTCCCCATTCACGCAGGCCGACTCGTCCACCACCCGAAAGTATGGCGGCAGCGGTCTGGGTCTCGCGATCGCGGCGCGCCTTGCCGCCCTAATGGATGGGAAGATTTGGGCCGAAAGCTCGCCGGGTATCGGAAGCCGCTTTCATTTCACCGCGCGGCTCGAGCCCGCCTGCGCCGATTTCAGCGAAGCTGCGACGCAGTCCAGCTCCAGCCCTGCGCGGATCGTCGATCGACCGCTCAGAATCCTGCTGGCCGACGATTCGCCCGATAATCGGATGCTGATCGCGGCGTACCTCAAGAAGACACCTTACCGCCTTGAGACCGCGGAGAACGGACAGATCGCCTACCAAAAATACGTCGCGGCCGGCGCCGATTTGATCCTTATGGACATCCAGATGCCGGTGCTCGACGGATACGGCGCAATCAAGATGATTCGCAGTCATGAGCTCGAAACCGCGCAGGCACGCACGCCAATCATCGCGCTCAGCGCGTCGGCGCTGGAGGACTCGGTGAGTCGCTCGATTGGCGCCGGATGCGATTTGCACGTGAGCAAACCGGTCAAGCGCGCGACCCTGCTCGAGGCGATCGCCGCAGCCGTCGAGCCTTCGTCAACTCGGACGTAGGGCGGTTGCATCCGCCGCGCGCCGGCGCGCGATCTCGAAGAGTGCGATTGCGGCCGCCACGGATACGTTGAGGGAATCAACCCGCCCGCGCATCGGAATCGCCGCGACATAATCTGCGGTCTTCTTTACGATCTCGCGCACGCCCGAGCCTTCGGATCCGACCACGAGCGCCAGCTTGCGGGTGGTATCAAGATTATAAATCGAAGTCGGACCGCCGGGCGCCAACGCAACTACCCAGTAGCCGGCTTGCTGCATCTGTTCGAGCGCGCGCGCCACATTGCCGCATCGCGCGATCTTCAAATGCACCCACGCGCCCGCCGACGACTTGATCGCGGCCGGTGTGACTCCGACCGTGCGGTCGCGCGCCAGAATAATCGCCGAAACGCCAGCGCCCTCCGCCGAGCGCATCAGGGCGCCCAGATTGCGCGGATCTGTGACTCCATCCACGACGACGAGCGGGTCGTAGCCCGCGCCGATGACCTCCTCGAATCCCGCGTAGGGATACTCGCGGACCTCGGCGATAATTCCCTGATGGCGTGCCTCGCGCCCCGCCATCCGGGCCAGCGCGGCGTCGTCGAGGGCGCAAATCCTGCCGCCCGAGGCGCGGACCAGATCGATTTCGGCGGCGAACCGGTGCTCGTCTCCAAGGCGAACGTTGAGTACGCGCACCGAGTTGGGAGCGGCCGCGACCAGTTCACGCACTGGCTCGGCACCGAACACGATTTCGCGGTTAGCGGCGTCGTGGCGCTGGCGTGAGGCTCGGACATCCGGCCAGTGTGCGGGTGCGCCGCGAGCCTGCCCGCGGTGGGCGTCCAAGTCCGCACCATGTCCCGAGGCTTCTTGCGGATTGTGAGGCGGAAGATTGGCTTGGGAAGCGCGGCGCTCAAAGCGTCCGCCGCGCGAGCGAAATTTCTTCATCGACTCGCATCCTATCAGAGCCGAGCGCGACACGCTTACCCGGGCAGGCCGGCGCGCGAACGGTTTCAATCGGATGCGCCAACCCTTAGACTGATTGGGCAAACCCACCGGACCGGACGGCTTACGACTTGAAGCTCGCGATACCACGAATTTCGATAATGGACCGCTATGTCGCGCTCGAAGTGCTGGCGCCCTTCGCGCTGGGCGTCGGTCTGCTGACCTTCACGCTGGTGACCGGGCGGATGCTGAAGCTGACCGATATGGTGGTTAATCATGGGGTCAGCCTCGGTGAAGTACTCTGGCTTATCGCATACATAATGCCGGCGTTCCTGGAGTTGACGCTCGGGATGGCGGTGCTGGTGGGAGTGCTGCTGGGGTTTGGGCGCATGTCGAACGATCAGGAGATGACCGCGGCGCGGGCCTCGGGAATCAGCCTGTACCGGCTGGCGGTGCCGGTGATGGCGGTCGCGTTCGTGGTTTACGTGATCTCGACTTGGTTCGCGTTCTCGCTGCGTCCGTGGGCGAACGCGCGTTTGCAGGATCAGCTTTACTATCTGACGCGGACCAAGGCGGCGGCGGGCTTGCGCGAGAAAATTTTCAACGACGACATGCCGCGCGTGATAATATACGTGGACAAGATTTCCAACGAAGACGGAAGCCTGCACGGTGTGCTGATTGCCGACTCACGCGATCCCAAACAGCAAAACACGATTATCGCAACACACGGTCTCGTGCTGCCTGACAAGCAAACCGGCGGGACCACGCTGCGCCTGTTCGACGGTTCCGTCTTCGGCTCCGAGCCGACAACCGATCAAAGCCACGTGACGAGCTTTCGGGTTTACGACCTGACAATCCGCCCCAAGAAGGGCGGTGGCGTTCAGCTGCGCGAGCCGGACGAACTCGCCTACCGGGCGCTGCTGCAACGCATCGACGCCGCGCGCAAGCGCGGCAAGCCCGACTATGAGGCGCAGACCGAGCTTGCGGCGAAATACATGGTGCCGATCGCCACGCTGCTGTTCGCGCTGCTCGGAGTGTCGCTCGGACTCAAGCCCGCGCGCGGCGGTCATTCGGAACGCTTCGGCGTTGCGGTCGCGTTGTTCTTTCTCTATTACTCGCTGATGCGAGTGGGCAGGACGCTGGCGGAGCGCGGCTCGCTCAACGCTTATATCGCGATGGCGATCCCGGACGTAGTTTTTCTGGTGCTCGCGGTATGGCTGTTCATGCGCGCGGCACAGGACAAGGGAAACCAGGGCCGCGGCCCCGGCGATCTCCTGTGGGAGTTCGTCGAACGCTATGAAAAGAACCGGGCGGCCGCATGACATTTCGCCCGCGACTTTCGCCGGTGATGGACCGGTTCCTGGCGGGCCAGTTCTTTGGCCCGTTCCTGGTCTGCATCGCCGCGTTCACGGCGGCCTACCTGCTCGGCGACATGTTCGACCGCTTCAACGACCTGATCAAATACGGTGGTCTTGGCCTTATCGGTCTGGAATACTTCGCGCTCAAGATTCCGTTGATCATTTCCCAGATAACGCCGGTTGCGTGCCTTGCGGGCGTGCTGCTTGGCTTCGCGATTCTGAACCGCTCGGGCGAAGTGCTCGCCTGTCAGCAACTCGGAATCAGCCGGCTCGAGATGGCGCTTCCCGTGCTATTCGTCGCGACGTTAATCTCGGTGTTCAACTTCGTGCTCAGCGAGACTGTCGTACCCGCCGCAACGCGCGAAGCCACCTACCTGTACGTCGTCGAAATGAAGAAACGGCACCTTGAAGGAGTTTTCGCGGATCGCCGAATCTGGGTGCGTCTGAACAACGGGTTTGCCTCGGCCGACGCGTACGATAAAAAAAAACGCGAACTCAGCGGCATCACGGTTTACCGGATCACCAAGGACTTTCAGGTCAGCGATATCGTGCATGCGCAAACCGCGGTCTGGAAAGGCCACCGATGGATTCCGTCGTCGATTAGCACTTACGCGGTCGGCGAAAATGGAACCGTGACCCCGACCGACGCGACCAAGCTTCACATCGGCCTCAAGCCCGCGGATTTTGAAATCCTGCGGCTCGATCCAGAGGAGTTCAGCCTCTGGGAGCTCAACGGCTATATCGCGAGCCTCAGGCAAAAGGGCCTTGACCCGGGCGGCTATATCGTCGATCGCGACCTCAAGTATGCAATGCCGGTCTCGTGCATCATCATGGTCGCGCTGGGGATGGCGCTGAGCCTCGACCCGCTACCGCGTAATTTAAGCCTCGGGCGCAGCTTCGGGCTGGCGATCGCGATTGGCTTCGGCTACTGGCTGGCTCTGGGTATCACCTCGTCGCTCGGTCACTCCGACCTGATGCCTGCCTGGATCGCCGCGTGGTTGCCGAACACCACGTTCGCGATCATCGCGTTCGCGATTTTCCTCTTCGGCGAAGAACACTAGAAACCATCCACAGGTTGCATGGATTTCGTGAACTGAGACTTGCCATCGGAAGGTTCGTAGGGTCCGGCCCAAGCGTCGGCTTGCGCGCAATCCGTTGAACCGGCGAAAGCGGCGGTTTCTTGCTATGCTCATCATGTGGCAGCGCTTGATGCGATCATCTTGCCCGCGGTTGCTCCGCTCGAATTGGCGGGACTGGAGCTTCATCTGATCGAGTCCGTCGCTGCGGGTCGATCGGCCGCGGTGCTGCTCGTAACTGCGGCGCCCGGCCAGATGGTCTCGCTCGGGCGTTATCATCTCTATGGAGGCGAGGCCGTACGCGGCGGAATCGGCGCGGCGCGGCGCCTGACCGGAGGACGCGCGATCGGCGCCGGGGAAGGTTGGCTCTCAGTTGCGTTAATCGCGCCGCGGGTCGGTGCCCTGCTATCCGTCCGCGATGCGGCGCTTAAGCCCGAGCAGGTGATGAACCGTTACGTGCGCGGGCTGCTGGGCGGCCTTCGCGTGCTCGGCGTGGACTGTTTTTACGGCGGCCGCGACGCGGTAACCTACGATCGCCGCGAGATCGCTGCCTGCGCATTCGAGGTTGCCGCAAACGGCGCGTTGCTCTTCGAGGCAGCGCTCGCGGTTAATCGCGGGATGGAAGAACTCGTCCACGATATTGATCATCTCGATCCGGACGGCGACGTGCACTGCCCCATGTACGCACCGGACAATGCTACGATGCTGGTGCGGGTTCTCGGCCGCGACCCCGGCTTTGCGGAAATCGCGCGTGCGATTGTCGCCGGGTACGGAACGTTCGTGGGCTCGGTGCGCGAACGCGGCCTGACGCCCGAAGAACGCGCGCACGCCGAGCGCGGCGCCGAAATGCTCGGCGCGACCCGATGGCTGCGGCTCGCGGCGGAACCCAGCTCGTTCAATCGCATGAACCGGGTCGCGGCTCAGCTCGGCGCCGTCGAGGCGCGGCTCGATGTCGCGGACGGATTTACAATCGAGCGGCTGCTGCTGACCGGCGACATTATTGCGAACTCGCCGGGTGTCGCGGAGCTCGAACGCGCCCTTTCCGGAGCGACGCTCGATCTCCCCTCGGTAGCGCGCGCCGTTGCCGACACGTACGGCGACGGCCGTAATTTCATCCTCGGGCTGGGCGAGCTTGACAACCTGGTCCGCCTGATTGCGGAGGCTGCGTGACAATAACTTCGCACCGCGACGAGATCGCCGCTGCGCTCAATAGCACCAGTTCCGCCGCGCAGCTTGAAGCGATTGCGCGGATCGCTGCGAATCCTGCGGCGCCGCTGGCCGAAGCCGTTCGCGATGCGATACTCAGATGCCTCGGCGCAGAGAGCAAGTCGGTGCGACGCCGCGCGGCGGAAGCGGCGGCGCGTGCCGCGCAGCACGATCGCCGACTCATCGCGAGGCTTCACGCGCTCATCGACAACGGAACACCGCGGGAGCGCTTCTGTGCTGCGTACGCGCTGAGCCTCTGCGGCGGCGGCGCATTGGATTTGCGCGCAGCCGCCGCACTGTTCGAAGCATTGGGCGACGCCGACGGGGACGTGCGATGGGCCGCACACGATTTGCTCATGCGGCTCGGCGCCGAATATCCGCCGCAGATTCGCGCCGGTCTGCTCGCGATCGCAGAATCCGGCGCTCCCGATGCGCGCAAGATGGCGCTGTATTGCCTGCGCGACCTCGCACCCGACGGCCCCGATGTGCTTCGTGCCGCGCTCAGCGCGGGTGGCGCCGCGAACACGCACGTCCGGCTTGCAAGCCTGGCGATTCTCGCGCGGCTGCCCGCATTTCGCGCCGACGCGTCGGAAGCCGCCGCACGGATGCTCGAGCGCGATCCCGTCCCTGGCGTGCGGCGCGCGGCGGCGGCTGCGCTCGGGCTTATCGGTGAAGGGTCGCCGGGCGTGCTCGAAAGTCTCGGACGCGCGGCTCGCGATGAATTGGATTCCGCACTGTCGCGCGCGGCGCGCGCGGCGCTCATCAGGATCGCGCAAGGCCAGGCGGGGAGAAAATAGCGATGAACCCGCAATCAACAGGACTCTTGGAAGAGCGGCGAGTGCGCGACTTTCTTGCCGCGGCGCGAATTGCGCACCTCTCCACCGCCGACGCCACGGGCGCTCCGCACGTCGTGCCGTTGTGCTTCTGGTTCGACGGCGCGCGATTCTATTTCGTCGTCGATGAAAAACCCAAGCGCCGCGCATCCGGCGCGCCTATCAAGCGGATGCGCAATATCGCCGAAAATCCGCGCGTCGCGATCGTCGTCGACCATTACGAGGATGACTGGGAGCATCTCGCCTACGTGATGGTGCGCGGACACGCAAGCGTGATCGCCGACGGCGAGGAATACATGCTCGCGTTGCGCGGCTTGCGCGACAAGTATCCACAATACCGCGCGATGACGCTGGCGCCCGAACGCAATCCTATCGTTCGAATCGATCCCGACCGCGTCAACGTGTGGGGCGCGCGCTTTGTCTCGGGCGGCGAGATCCGATGATCCCTCGGATCGGCGAAATCTCCCGCGCGCTCGCTGACGCCGGAATTGACGGATGGCTCTTCCATGACTTTCGCCTGAGCGATCCGATCGCGTATCGCGTGCTCGGCCTTTCCGAGCACGGTATGACGACGAGGCGATGGTTCTGCTATATCCGCGCGCGCGGCGGCGCGCACACGCTCGTCTCGACGGTTGAGGCACATCGGCTCGACGGACTTGGCGCGGAGCGTGCGGTCTATAGGTCAGCCGCTGAGATGCTCTCCGGGTTGCGCGCAATCCTCGCCGGCGCGCGGCGCGTCGCAATGAACTATTCGCCGTACGGCGCTATTCCGTACGTCTCGCGCGTCGACGCGGGTACGGTCGAGCTGGTGCGCTCGCTCGGCGTCGAGGTGGTTTCGGCGGCCGATCTGATCCAGGAGTTCGAAGCGACTTTAACCGCATCGCAAATGGAAGGGCATCGCCGCGCCGGCGCCGCGCTTGGCGCGTTCGTTGACCAGACCTTCGGCGAAATCGCGCGGCGCGTGACATCGGGCACGCCCGTATCCGAGCATCAGATCCAGCAATTCATGCTCGAGCGGATCGCACAGGGTGGCCTGGTCACCCGCGAGCCGCCGATCGTCGCGGCTAACGCGCACAGCGCGGACCCTCATTTCAATACCGTCGCGCAGGACTCCGCCCCGATTCGACGCGGCGATTTCGTGCTCCTCGATCTGTGGGCGAAGGAACCCGGCGAGGACTCGATATACGCCGATATTACCTGGACCGGCTTCGTCGGCGACAGGGTGCCCGACTACCACGCGGAGATCTTCGCGATCGTTCGCTCAGCACGCGACGCCGCCGTCGCGCTGGTGAAGTCGCGCGTCGCCACCGCGGCCCCGATCAGCGGACGCGAGGCCGATCGCGCGGCCCGCGCTGTAATCGAGCAAGCAGGCTTCGGAGCGCATTTCGTGCATCGCACCGGCCATTCGATTGGCCGCGAGGTTCACGGCACGGGCGCGAATCTCGACTCGCTGGAAACCAACGACGAGCGCCGCCTGATCGATAGGACCTGTTTTTCGGTTGAACCGGGAATCTATCTGCCCGAGCGCTTTGGTGTCCGCAGCGAGATCGACGTGACTATCGAGTCAGAGCGCCCCAGCGTATCACCACCGGCGCCGCAAATCGCAATCGTGCCGATTTTATCGCGGCAAGCCGGAGCGCGCGAATGATCCGCGCGGTGATCTTCGATCTCGCGGGTACGCTGTTCGATGGCGGACGCCTCTATCCGGGTGCGGACGCGTTCGTGCGCAAATGCGCCACTCGTTTTCCCTTGATGGTCGCCACC
>JAJZAG010000048.1 GCA_021799555.1 Deltaproteobacteria bacterium
TGCGAAGCTCGTCGCGGACGGCTTCTTGCGCTCTGCGCACGATCACTTTCAGATATGCGGCGCCAAGACCGGCGAGCTCCGGCGCGCTCTGCACGGCGCGCAGGCATTCGTCCACCGACGGCATCGCGCGCAACGCCTGCGCCTGCGATCCGATTTCGGCGGGCACGGAACTTTCGCGCTTTGCCGGTCCCGGAGCCACAATCGCGATTATCGGAGAGCGCGCGCCGCTGACGCAAGCGCGATCGCTCGGTGTTACGCGGCCGTTTCCGGCTCGAAGCCGGCGCGTTCGATCATCTCACGCGTGCGCGCATAATCCCATCCCGCGGTAGTCAGATATCCGTTTACGAAAATCGAATTGACCGCGTTGAACAGGTCGCCCTGGCGCGCGCCTAGGTTCAGCTCGCGCCCACCGGCCGCGCGCACTTCACTCTTTGGATTGAGCAGCCGGAACAGGCAAGCGGCTTTCAGGCACTTTTCCGGGGTTAGCGAGTTCATCCCTCCGAGCGGCGTGCCTTTGATCGGCGCGAGGAAATTTACCGGCACCGAATTGATCTCAAGACGCCGAGTCGCATATGCGAGATCAACTATGTCAGCGTCGCCTTCGCCCATCCCGATAATCCCGCCTGAGCAGGTGCTAAGTCCGGCAGCGCGCACATTTTCGATCGTGCGCACGCGATCGTCGTAGGTGTGAGTCGAGCAAATCCTCGGGTAAAAGCGGCGGCTGGTGTTGAGGTTGTGGTTTATCCATCCCGCGCCCGCGTCTTTAAGTTCCAGAGCGTGCTCGCGCTCGAGGATCCCAATTGAAAGGCACAGTTCGAGTCCGGGAAACTCGCCACGAATTCGATCGCACGCCTCGCTAAGATGGTCGAGGTCTGGCCGCGCCGGCCCGCGCATGCTGCAAACCATGCAGTAGCGGCGCGCTCCGCTATCGACGGCGACGCGGGCGCCTTCGACGAGCGCCGCAATCGGCTGCATCTTATATACGGGGATGTCGGCCTTCGAGACGCGCGATTGCGAGCAGTAGCCGCAATCTTCCGGGCAGATTCCGCTCTGTGCGTTGCGCAGTACGCAAATTTTGACGCGGCGGCCAAATGCCGCCTCGCGGACTCGCCGTGTTGCGTTCAGGAGATCGGGCAAGCGATCGTCAGGACACGACAAAATCGCGCTGGCGGTTTCGCGATCGATTTCGCATCCGGCCAATATTCCGGCGACCAACTGGTCGAGATCAATCTGTTCAAAACTAATCATCCATTCTCCGCTGGCTGTCTTGTGTAACTCGATCACGCGGGCATCCGGGCTTGCGAGCGACGCGCCGCATCCACGGAACAATTAAAAGGTCGCGCGCGCAATATCAAGCCGACTTGGGCGCCGGTAGTAAATTCTCAACCCGCGGCCGTCTCCGGTTCGAGCGCTTCTTGAGCGCGCGCGAACATCTTGAGCCGCGTCAACAGCAGAAATCCGCAAAACAGTGAGAATCCTGAGCAGATCATCACGGCAATCCGGGGGCTCAGATGCTGCCCGACGAAGCCGACAGAAAGGCTCCCGAGCGGCGCCGTGCCAATGAACGACAGGGTGTAAATACTCATAACGCGCCCGCGCAGTTCGTCAGCTACGAAAAGCTGGAGCATAGTGTTGGTCGTCACCATGTGATTCATTAGTCCGGCGCCGATGAACATCTGCGCCACCAGCGAAAGCCACATCCAAGGTGAAATGCCAAATACGCAGATCGCGCTGGCGGTGCAGAAGAGTCCGAAGACCAGGTTCTGACGCAGCGTTCGCGGCGCATCCGATCGCACGTTCATTACGATGGCGGCGGTAACCGCGCCCACTCCCTGCGCTGCCATCAAAAAACCGTAGCCCTTGGCGCCACTGTGCAGAAGGTCGCGTGCAAACATCGGAATCAGCACTGTGTATTGCATCCCGAAACCGCTGTTAATCGCGACCAACAGCATCAGATAAAAGCTCGGGCGATGCGCCCAAACGTAGGCCAGGCCCGCGGTGACTTGGCGCAACATTACTGCCCCGAACTGACGCCGCTCACGCCGTGGCGTGTCCATTTCGAGCAGACTCCAGATAACGGCCAGATAGCTGACGCCGTTTAAGAAAAAGCATCCCGCCACGCCCGTGATCGCGATCAGCACTCCGGCTACTGCGGGGCCCACCATGCGCGCGCCGTTGAAGATCATCGAGTTCATCGAGATCGCGTTGGGGAGATCTTCTTTGCCTACCATCTCGACCACGAACGCCTGCCGACCTGGCATATCAAACGAACTCACCAGCCCGTTGAGCGCGGCCAGGATCATCACGTATTCGACTTTAACCACGCCAGCCCAGGTTAGGGCCGCGAGCACGAACGCGCTAAGCATCAGCAGGGTTTGCGCGGCGATAATCAGCCGGCGCCGATCGACATGATCGACGACCACGCCGGCGAACAATCCGACGAGCACGATCGGCATGTAGCCCGCGAACGCGACCAGTCCGAGTGCCATCGACGAATTCGTCAACCGCAGTACCAGCCAAGCCTGTGCGACCGACTGCATCCAGGTGCCAATCAGAGAGATGAGTTGTCCGACGAAGAACAGGCGGAAGTTGCGATGGCGTAGCGCGCGAAACGCGGCCAGCCTTTCTTCCCACTGCGCGTCCGCGAGCTCAGGTGCTTCGCCGGGTTCGCCGGCCTCGGCGGCTTCTATCTCTGGTACCGTGTCGATTAGCGTCTCTCCCCGAAGGTGAAAGCAAGCTACAGTCTGCCAAACCGGCGCGGGGCAATCGAGCACCGCGCGGGATCGAGCAGCGCGGGTTGCCGCGCGCGTCACGGTTTGCCACGCTGGCCCAGTGGAAATTTCCAGCATCGAAGCACGATTGCGCGGCCCCGACGGCGTGGCCCATGTTTTCGCCGCTAAGCATTACGACGGCTCCGCACAGTGCGAAGTCAAGCGCGGAGAAATCGGTCTGTCCGCTTCGTTTGATTACTCCGATCAGACGATTGTCGTCCGTGCGAGCATCACCAATCACGGCGAACAACCGATTCGCATCGATGAGGTACGCTTCGCCGTAAATACAGGGTTCGAAGCCTCTGCCCGAGCGCGATTTTTCAAGCATGGTTACCAATCGTGGAGCGCGTCGGGGGCGTGCGTAATCGGGGAGAACAGGGCGCATCGCTTCGACACCGCCAATTCGATCTTCCGTATAAATCATCAGAGCGAGATTCTGCGCCCGCCCGACGCTCCGGAGGCCGCAACCTCTGAGCAATTTACGATTGTCGAGTGCGACGGCGCTGGCGACCGCGTTCTAGCCGGATTTATCGCTGCCGCGCACGCGCTTGGAACGATCACGGTTCTGGCGCCGGATAGGATTATTGCGCGCTCCCTGCTTGATGGAATCACGCTCAGCGCCGGCGAGACGCGCGAAATCGAGCCACTCTATATCGCACGTTCGCAGCAGAGTGCTGCCGCGATGGCTGCGCAATGGGCTGCCCGGCTCGGACGCACGATGAATGCGCGAATCGAAGCTCCTTACCAGCGGGGATGGTGTTCCTGGTATCACTACTTCCACCAGGTTACCGAAGATGCGATTCGGGCGAATTTGGGCGCGCTGGCCGCGATGCGCGCCGAATTTCCGATCGAAATCGTTCAACTCGACGACGGTTTCCAGAGCGCGCTCGGCGATTGGGACTCGACCAACGCAAAGTTCCCGAGCGGAATTGCGCGTCTGGCCGAGGAGATTCGTTCTGCCGGCTTCGAGCCCGGCATTTGGACCGCGCCGTTTCTGGCCGCGCGCGACTCGCGTATCATGCGCGAACATCCAGATTGGTTTCTCAAGCACGAAACCGGCGGTCCGCTGCGCGCCGCCTATAACCCGGCATGGAGCGCCGATGAAGACAAATTCGCCTACGCGCTGGATCCGAGCAATCCCGAGTTTACGGCGCATCTCGAGCGGCTGTTCCGCAAGCTCGTCGAACAGTTTGGATATTCTTATTTGAAGCTCGATTTTCTATACGCCGGCGCCGCGCAGGGCGTGCGCCACAATCAAAACCTGACGCGAGCCGAGATGCTTAGGCGCGGCCTCGAAACGATTCGCCGCGGCGCAGGAGCGCGCGCGTTCATTCTCGGATGCGGATGTCCGCTTGGCGCGGCCGTGGGAATCGTTGACGGAATGCGAATCGGACCAGACGTTGCGCCCTATTGGGGCGGCGAAGGTTCCGGCGATCCGTCCACGGTTTACGCGCTCGACGCAATAATCGCGCGAAGCTTTATGCATCGGCGGCTGTGGCTCAACGACCCCGATTGCCTGATGCTGCGTGCAAGGCAGACGCAGCTTACCAGCGATGAGCGCGGAGCGCTGGCCGCGACGATCGCGGGTTCAGCCGGGATGCTGCTCATATCGGATGACATGGCGCTGCTCGGCTCGGACGAGGGAGAAGTTTATCGCGCCGTCGCGGCGCTCGGTGCCGAGATCGATTCAGGTAGCGCCGAGACGCCAATCCTGGCGGCCGACCTGATGACGACCGGTCCGGTGCGATCGCTCGTCAAGCAGTCTGCCGGCGGCGCGACGGCGATTATCGTCAATCGCGGCGACAACGCGGCTCGCCTCAGTGTCGCAACGCTCGGTATTCCCGACGCGGCGGCAAAGATAGGCGCGATTGGCGGCGTCAAGGAACCAGCGCCGGATCAGATCGAGCTTGCACCGCATTCTGCGCGAATCGTGCGCTTCTCGCGATGAACCTGCGTCTGGATGGCGTCCATTACGCCACTGCCAACTCGATTGTACTTGCGCCGTCGCCGGCGTGAAGAACGGCGCGCCTGCCGCGAGCCTCGATTCCGAGAGGTTCATAATAGAAGCGATCGAGCGATTCGATCACTCGCGGGGCATCCGCCGCACGACACATCGCGACAATCGACCCGCCAAATCCCGCGCCAGTCAGCCGAGCGCCAAGCGCACCGCCTGCGCGCGCGGAAGCCGCAATCTTGTCGAGCCGAGCCGTCGAGCATTCAAAGTCGCTGGCGAGGCTCGCGTGGGACTCGTTCATCAGCGCGCCCATCGCTTCGAGTTGTCCCGCCTCGAGCAGTTCGGCTCCGCGGATCACCCGCTCGGTCTCGGTCAACACGTGGCGGGCGCGGCGAAAAATTTCGAGCGGCTTCGCGGGGTCAAGCTTAACGCTTGAAGCGCCCGGCCCGACCAGTTCATGAAGCAGCGACTCGTGCGAGATCCCGGTCATATCGAGAAGGCGCTTTGCTTCTTCTAGGTCGGGTGCAAGCCGCGCTGGTGCCGCGCGTTCCAGAATTCCAACCAGGTCGGTGGCGTTCCAATTCACCCGTGCGCTGACCACGTCGCCGAGAGTGCGAACACCTTGAAGTTTAAGTGTGCGCGCCAGGATTCGCGCGGCGAGCGCGCACTCGACAACTCGGCGGTTGTACTCGGCGCGCGCGCTTCCGGATTTGTCAGCAATCTCACCGCTGTCAGCCACTATGATCGCCGCGTCGGAGGGCATCCGCACCGGGCGGACCCGCAGCGGATTGAATTCGATAAACAGCGCGTGGTCGCGCCGCCCGAAAAGCGCTGCCGCTTGGTCCATACCGCCGCCCATCGTGCCCACGTACCGTTCGCTCCGCGCGACCATCGGCGCACACTCGAGCGGCGGAAGGTCGAGGCCATTGACCGCCATGAAGGCAAGCGCTGAGGCGACCGTCAACGCTGAAGATGAGGAAAGACCCGCGGCAGTCGTGATACGGCCTTCCACGAACAGCGCGGCGCCGCGCAGGCGCGCGAGTGCGACCCCGAGCGCGCCGAAATGATCGATCACGCCCTGCACGGCGGCCTTTACGTAATTGGCCCAATCGCCTTGTGCGAACGGGGGAATCCGTCGCTCAAGCTGAAACGTGCGCGGCGCGAAGTCCGGAGCCGCGTTGCGCAGTGTTACTTCGCGCGATTCCATAGCTGCCGCAACAATTATGGTTGACCGATCGATTGCGGCTGGCAGCACCGGTAGTCCGCTGTAATCCGTATGCTCACCGATTAAATTCGCCCGTCCCGGCGCACGCACCGCGAAAACGCGCGCATTCGCGCCCGCGATCGAGCGCAGCTCACGTGCGAGCGCGCCAGCGCGTTCCAGTTCGCCGGTATCCCATCCGTCCGGATTGTAATGCGAATTCATCTCCGGCTCCGTTTCGGGCGGAAGCGCTTTCGCGCGATTTCGAGGTCTTCCGGAGTGCCGACATCGCTCCAAAAGCCGCGCATATCGATCGCGCGCACTTCGCGGCCTTCCGAGATCATCGCGTCGAACGCGAGTGGCAGTTCGAGCTCGCCGCGGGGCGAAGGCGTGAGGCGCATCGCGTAGTCAAACAGAACCGGTCGCGCCGCGAAGATCCCTGCATTATTCCATTCGGTCGTCGATTCGCCTTGCGGCGGTTTCTCGATAATTCGCTCGACGCGGAGGTCCGCGCTCAAGTAAACTGCGGCCCCTCGCCACGGATCTTTCATCCTGTTCACGGCCAGCAGCAGATCGAAATCGTCCTCCGCGGCGCGCGTGGCAAAACGATCGTAGTTGGCGCGATCCATCAGCACGTCGCCCCATCCGAAGATGAATCGCGCATCGTCTGCAATCTTGCCGCGAGCGGCAAGTATCGCACCGCCGGTACCGTTTAGCTCGCCCTGCGCTACGCTCTCAACCTCGATTCCGGGGTTGGCTCTGGCGAACCTGCCGCACCACTCGGCAACCTGCGTGCCCAGATATCCCGTCACGACGATAAATCGCGAGACCCCTGCCTCGGCGAGTGCGCCGGTAATATGCTCAATCAAGGGCGCGCCCGCGACCTCGAGCATTGGCTTTGGAGTGTCGGCAGTGAAACGGCCAAGCCGGGAGCCGCGCCCGGCCGCGAGCAGAACTGCGGTGCGAATCGGAGTGCCCATCGTGTCAAGATAGCATCGTCGTGCCCCGAAAGACCGGTGCATCCCAGCCTCAGGCCTACGGATGGCGCGCTATGCTGTTGCTACGGAATTTTCTAGGATATAAAAGAGGAACGCTGCCGCGCAGGCGAAAGTCTTCCATGTTTGGCGAAATCAATCCCCGTCCCCAAGCTCGCGCGCCTTTCATCACTATAGAAGAGGCGCTCGAGGAAACCCGCCGCGGTCACATGATCATCCTGATGGATGACGAGCAGCGCGAAAACGAAGGCGACCTCTCGATGGCGGCCGAGAAGGTCACTCCCGAGGCGATCAACTTCATGGCCAAGTTCGCGCGGGGGCTCATCTGCCTGCCAATGGCTGCGAACCGGATCGATCGGCTTGGTCTCAGCATGATGGTTGGCGATAACCAAGCTCCGCTCGGCACGGCCTTTACGACCGCAATTACGGCGCGGCGCTGCGCGGGATCGGGAATCTCGGCGCAGGATCGCGCGACCACGATTCTGCAGGCGGTGCGCGAAGACGCAAGCGGCAGCGAATTCATCACGCCCGGCTACGTTTATCCGCTGCGCGCACGCGACGGCGGAGTGTTGGTGCGGACAGGGCAAACCGAAGGAGCGGTCGATCTGGCGCGGCTCTCTGGGCTCAAGCCTGCCGGCGTGATCTGCGAGATATTAAAGGATGATGGCACGATGGCGCGGCGCGACGACCTGGTCGAATTTGCGCGTGTGCACGGACTCAAGATTGTCACGGTCGCCGACATTATCGAGTACCGGCTACGGAACGAGACGATGATTCAAAAGATCGCGGAAGCCCGACTGCCGACGCGGTTCGGCAATTTTCGCGCACTAGTTTACCGCAACCTCGTCGATTACACCGAGCATCTGGTGCTCGTCATGGGCAGTGTCGATCCGCAACGCCCGATTCTGGTTCGCGCGCATCGTGAATATCTGCCGGGCGACGTCTTCGGCTACGCCGGGCGCAACACGCGAACCTTGCTGCGCTCCGCAATGGAGCGAATCGCAACGGCTGGCGAGGGCGTACTGCTCTACCTGAAACGCGAGTCCAACGCGATCGCCAATGAACTCGATACGGCGCCCGAGGGTCATCCGGGCAAGCGGCCGAGCACGCGGTACGGAGCAACTGAATCAGATTTCCGCGACTACGGAATCGGCGCGCAGATCCTGCGCGATATCGGCGTGCGCAAGATGATCATCATGTCCGACGCGACGCCGCGGCTGGCTAATCTGCCCGGTTATGGACTTGAAATTGTCGATTCGGTTCCACTGTCAGGCACCAACGGTAAACGAGCCCCGAACGAGCAAAGCTAGCTCTTTCCGCTGTCGCGCACGCGTCATAATCGAGCCGGATGCGGCTCTGATCGGTCCGATGAAGCAGACAACCACTTCAGTTGCGGAGGACGAGATTCGCAGCGGCTTCGGAAACGCCGTCAGAGTAGTCGCGACCGTGCTCCTAACGTTCGCGGTCTTCTTGCACGCGCAGCTAGCGATCGCAGCGCCGGATAGCGCGTCAGCAGACATTTTTGCCCGTCACGGATGGTTCCTCGGCTTCGCGTTTGTGTTCGTGGGAGGCGCTGCACTCAATCTGACGCCGTGCGTCTATCCGCTAATTGGAGTAACCGTCGCGTATTTCGGAAATCAGGGCGGCGGACCGCGTCGCGTGCTCGTGCTGGCGGTGTTGTTCGTACTCGGGATCGCCGTGATGTTCTCGGCGGTCGGTGTCGCTGTGGCGATGTCGGGGGGACTCTTCGGCGCGGCGATGCAGAATCCTTACGTCCTCTCGATACTGGCCGCGATGATGATCTTGCTGGCGCTTTCCAGCTTCGGGGTGTTCTCATTTCAGCCGCCGCAGTGGATGCTGCAGCGGGCGGGCGTCGCACGGCCGGGTTATGTCGGCGCAATCCTGATGGGACTTGGAATGGGCGTTGTGGCTGCGCCATGCATCGGGCCGTTTGTGCTCGGGTTGCTCCTGATGGTCGAACGCAGTGGCAGTGCGATTTTTGGGTTCGCGCTATTCTTTACGCTCGCGCTTGGACTTGGTTTTCCGTATATCTTTCTCGCGCTGGCGGCCGGCAGTATTCGCAAGCTGCCACGTTCAGGCGAATGGCTCGCATGGGTCGAGCAGCTCTTTGGATTCATCTTGATCGGACTTGCCCTCTACTTCCTCGATCCGGTCGCTCCCAACCACCTGATGACGCGAATCCTGCCTTACTACGTGGCGATATCTGGAGTCTGGCTCGGGTTCGTGACCAAAGCGGGACGTAAGATTCGCGCGTTCTTGATAATCAGCACGACGGTGGGGATTGTAGCCGCCGCAGCTCTGGTCTACCTGCTGATTCCGCGATCAGCCCCCAAGCAAGTCGCGTTTTTACCCTTCAGCGCGCAGACACTGCAGGCTGCGGCCTCCGAACGGCGTCCGGTGCTGATCGATTTTTCTGCGGATTGGTGTATCCCGTGCCGTGAGATGGAGCACTCGACGTTTGTCAATTCCGCGGTGGTGAAGGAAGCACAGCGGTTTGTCGTGCTGCGCGCCGACATGACGAAAAATGATCGAGCGAACGACGCACTGCGCGGGAAGTTCGGTGTTGAGGGCGTGCCGACGACGCTGATAATTGACTCGGCCGGGCATATTAGACTGCGCAAGTCGGGCTATATTGGTCCCGACGAACTGCTGGCCGACATGAAACAGATCGATTAAGAGGCTGACGATGTCAACATCGAGCGAATCATTCGTGCGCGACCTGTTTGCGCTCGTCAAGGAACGGCGTTCCTTTGGGCGGCATCCGCTGTGGCTCAAGATCGCCGACGGCAAGCTCTCCACGTCTGGGATGCGCGTGTTCGCGGCGCAATTCTTCCTCCAGGTGCGCGAGTTTCCGCGCGCCGTCAGCGCGTTGCACTCGCGATGCGCCGATAGCGCCGAGCGCGTCAAGCTTGCCGAGAGCCTATACGAAGAAGAAACCGGCCTTATCTCGGGGAGCGCGCCGCATCCCGAGCTATTCATCCGGATCGGTACGGCGCTCGGAATGCCGCGCGCCGATCTGGTTGAGGCGCGGCCGCTCGCATCGACGGCCGCGTTGATCGACTGGTTCGAGCTATCGACCAAGGACCGCTCGTTCGCCGAAGGAATCGGCGCGATCAACGTCGCCGCCGAAGGCCAGGTTGTCGGCAACTTCGGGCCGTTCGCGCGCGCGCTCGAGAAGCACTACGGACTCACGCGGGAGCAGGTTGCCTTCTTCGACGTGCATGAGATCGCGGACCGCGACCATAGCGGCATCGGCGACAATATCCTCGCGACGATGACACTGGGCGATTCCGAGCGGGCGCGCATCCGCAGTGCGGCTGAGCGGTCGCTTGATCTATGGTGGCAGTTCTTCGACGGGATCGAACGGGTGGCTGCGTGAGGGCGGGTTCGTTTGGCTAAAAAGCGGGCTCCGAAAAAAATAAAACCATATTTTATTGGTATCGACCATTTAAACGAAGTTGAAGCCTATTTAGGGATCGAGCTGCCGTTGATTTTCCCCAAGTAACACATAAGGTTTTTTAGATCGCTACAAATCTAAACAAACAGCGTTCCTTTTCTTCGAAGATTCTCAAACTCCGGCTTTACATCCGGCTCCGATCGCAGTAGAATTTATGTTCGGTTGAGGGGAGGTCGCGACGGTATCTATCCGCTCTCTTTTTTATGGCAAACAAGCAAGGTTCTGACGAATACGGTGCCGCGTCCATCAAGGTTCTCGAGGGTCTCCAAGCGGTTCGCAAGCGCCCCGGGATGTACATCGGCGACACCGCCGAGCGCGGGCTGCATCACCTCGTTAACGAGATCGTTGACAACTCGGTTGACGAAGCGCTGGCCGGCCACTGCACCGAAATCGGCGTCGTCATCCTTGGCGACGATCGCGTCTCGGTCGAGGACAACGGCCGCGGCATCCCGACCGACATGCATCCTACTGAAAAGCGCTCCGCGCTCGAGGTCGTGCACACGGTTCTGCACGCCGGCGGGAAATTCGAGCGCAGCGCCTACAAAGTATCGGGCGGATTGCACGGCGTGGGCGCCTCGGTCGTCAACGCGCTCAGCGCCGAGTTCGAGGTTGAAGTCCGTCGCGAAGGCAAGATCTTCTTCCAGCGCTACGAACAGGGAATCCCGAAATCGAAAGTCGAGCAGCGCGGCACCAGCAAGACCACCGGCACCAAGACGACCTTTTCTCCAGATCCAGAAATTTTCAAGGAAATCAAATTCAAGTACGAGATTATCGCGCGTTATCTGCGCGAACTGGCCTACCTGAACGCCGGCCTGAAAATCCGCCTCAAGGATGAACGCACGGGCAAACAAGAGGAGTTTCACTTCGAAGGCGGAATCGCGGAATTTGTCGAGACACTGGCCGAGAATAACGAATGCCTTCACGATGTGATTTTCTTCAAGGGCGTCAAAGAAGGCGTGGATATCGAGGTCGCCCTGCAGTGGACCGATGCGATCCACGAAGCCATCTTCAGCTACGCGAACAATATCCATACGGTAGAGGGCGGAACGCATCTGTCGGGGCTCAAGTCCGCTCTGACCCGCACGATCAATTTTTACGCGGCGAAGAACAATCTGTTTAAGAGTAAGGATACGCGGCTCGAAGGCGACGATACCCGCGAGGGTCTGGTCGCGATTATCAGCGTCAAGCTCGGCGAGCCGCAATTCGAGGGCCAGACCAAGACTAAACTCGGCAATTCGGAAGTCGAGGGCTACACCGCCGCTTTAGTGAACGAAAAGCTTGGCGCGCATTTCGAGGAAAATCCCTCCGACGCCAAAAAGATTGTCGGTCGCGCGCTCGAGGCTCTTCAGGCCCGCGAGGCCGCACGCAAGGCCAAGGAACTCGTCCGTAGAAAGGGCGCGCTCGATTCGGGCTCGCTGCCGGGCAAGCTCGCCGATTGCTCCGAGCGCGATCCGGCGCTGTGCGAGCTTTATCTGGTCGAAGGACAATCGGCAGGAGGAACAGCCAAAGAAGGTCGCGACCGCAAGACCCAGGCGATCTTGCCGCTGCGCGGCAAGATCCTGAACGTCGAACGCGCGCGAATCGACAAGATGCTGTCCTCGACCGAGTTGCGCGTGCTGATCACGGCGCTCGGGATGGGCGTGGGCAAGGACAAGGATCTGTCGAAGCTCCGTTACCATCGCATTGTGATCATGACCGACGCCGACGTTGACGGCTCGCACATCCGCACTCTGCTGTTGACTTTCTTCTTCCGCCAGTTCATCGAGATCATCGAAAACGGCTACCTGTACGTTGCGCAGCCTCCGCTGTTCCGTGCCAAGAAGGGGAAGGGCGAACGCTATCTGAAAGACGAAAATTCGCTCGAGGATTATCTGACCGATCTGGGCGCCGACGCGGTCACTTTCGAAGCTGGCAAGGGAAAAGACGTGCGCGAGTTCAAAGGTGCTGCTCTCAAGGCGATCGTGCGCAAGGCGCTGTACTACGACCGCATGTTCGAGGCGCTCGAACGGCGCTCCAAAGAGCGTCCGATAATAGCGGCGTTCGCGAAGCTTTCCGCCGAAAAAACGATCACCGACGAAAGCTTCGAATCTGAAAAGGCGGCCAAGACCATGGCCGAGGCGATGCGCAAGGAAATCGCCGACGACAACCTGACCTATCAGATCGCGCAGGACGGCGAGTCCAAGTGGCGGGCGGTCTTCTCTCACAGCCATAACGGGTCGCGTCCGCCGACCGTCGTTGACTCGACGCTGTTGCATACCGGAGAGATTCGCGAAATCCGCCGGCTCGCGCCCGATCTCGAATCGATCAAGGCGCCCCTTAAGCTCAAGACCGGCGACGCTGAACAGACCGTCACTACTCTCAAGGCCGTCGCCGAAGCAGTCCTCGCCGCTGGACAGAAGGGCGTCGAAGTGAATCGCTACAAAGGCCTGGGCGAGATGAACGCCGGACAACTCTGGGAGACGACCATGAACCCGGAGACGCGCTCGATGCTGAAAGTGCAGATCTCGTCGATAGAAGAGGCGGAGGAGATCTTCGCGAAGTTGATGGGCGATCAGGTCGAGCCGCGGCGCCAGTTTATCGAAGAGAACGCGCTCAACGTCCGCAACCTCGACATTTGAGCGCCCGCGCACGAACGGGAGCCGCATTCCCGATCGCTCAGGACGCGCGGCATGGGACCCAGAGAAGTTCTTGCCGACGAGATTCGCGCGATGGTTACGAATTGCGCGGTATGCGAACGCGACGCACGCGATGCCGAACGCGAAATGGGCATTGTGCTCGGACTCGACGCGATCGCGCATCCGGAGGACGCCTTCGACTACGACCTCGTGCCGCATCAGCGCGGGCGTCATCGCGAGAAATTGCGCGAGAATATCAGACAGTGGGCGGCGCTTGGCGAATCATGAAGCTCACCAAATTTCGAACTTACGCGCTACGCGCTGGAGATCCCGGTTAAATGGCTGAGACCAACGGCAACGAACCGATCCGTAACGAACCTTCGCTGCTCAATATCGAAGACGACATGCGCCAGTCCTACCTGGACTATGCGATGTCGGTAAATGTCGGGCGCGCACTGCCCGTGATTCGCGACGGACTCAAGCCCGTCCATCGCAGAATCCTGTACGCGATGTTCCGCGCCGGCCTGCTCGCAAACCGCCGCTATATCAAGTGCGCCGCTGTGGTCGGCGACGTGCTCGGAAAATATCATCCCCACGGCGACATGTCGGTTTACGACGCTCTTGCCCGGATGGCGCAGCCGTTCAGCATGCGCTACCCGCTGATCGATGGACAGGGCAACTTCGGCTCGGTCGATGGCGACCCGCCCGCCGCGATGCGGTACACCGAGTGCAAACTCACCCGCCTGGCCGAGCGCTTGCTGCTCGATATCGATAAGGAAACCGTCGATTTCGTTCCTAACTACGACGGCTCGCAGGAGGAACCCGACGTTTTGCCCGCCGAGATTCCGAATCTGCTGATGAATGGATCCGACGGGATCGCGGTCGGGATGGCGACAAATATCCCGCCGCACAATCTCACTGAGGTCTGCGACGCCTTGCTCGCGCTGATCGAGAATCCGGCGCTGACGATGGAGCAGATTCTCGACATCATTCCTGGCCCCGATTTTCCCACCGGCGGCCAGTTGCTTGGCCGTCAAGCGATCCGGCAGGCGTACCTGACCGGACGCGGTTCGCTGCTGATGCGCGCGCTGGCCGCGATCGAGACCGACAAGCGCTCGGGACGTTCATCGATCATCGTGCGCGAGATTCCGTACCAGGTGAACAAAGCCCGGCTCATCGAGCGGATGGCCGAGCTGGTTAACGACAAGCGTCTTGACGGTATCAGCGATTTGCGCGACGAGTCCGACCGCGACGGAATGCGAATCGTAATCGAGCTCAAACGCGATGCCGAACCACGCATCGTGCTCAACCAACTCTACAAACTGACGCAGATGCAGCAGAGCTACGGGATTATTCTGCTCGGCATCCACGAGGGACGCCCCCGCGAGCTAAACTTGCGCGACATCCTGCTCGCCTTCATCGACCATCGCAAAATCGTGCTCACGCGGCGCACCCAGTTCGAGCTGCGCGAGGCGGAAGCGCGGCTGCATATCCTCGAAGGCCTGCTTATCGCACTGAAGAACCTCGACGCGGTGATCAAGCTGATCCGCGCGTCGAAGGACGCGGAAGCCGCGCGCTCGGGCCTGATGCGCCAATTCAGTCTGACGCAAATCCAGGCTCAGGCGATCCTCGATTTGACGCTGCGGCGGCTGACCTCGCTTGAACGGGAAAAGATCGAGAACGAGCACAAGGAAGTCGAGGATACGATCAAGCGGCTCAAGAAGATCCTCGCCGACGAGAGGGAGCTCATGAAGCTCATCGCGAACGACCTGCGTTCGATCAAAGAGGAATTCGGCGACGCGCGCCGCACCCAAATCGTTGAAGCCGAAGGTGAATTCTCGATCGAGGATCTGATCGTCGAAGAAGACGTACTCGTCACTGTTACCCATGGCGGCTACATCAAGCGCACACCGCTCTCGCTATACCGGACCCAAAAGCGGGGAGGCCGCGGCAAGATCGGCGCGACCACCAGCGAAGAGGATTTCGTCGAGCATCTCGAACGCGTATCGACTCACGACCGCCTGATGTTCTTCACCAGCATGGGCAAGGTCTATCAACTCAAGGCCTACGAGATGCCCGAGGGTGGACGCGCGGCCAAGGGCCGCTCGGTCGCCAACCTTTTGAGTCTCGGCGCCGACGAAACGTTGCAAGCCTTTTTGCCGGTGCCGCGCGAGATGGCGGGGAAGTTCGTGTTTTTCTCGACCCGGCGCGGGCGCGTCAAGAAAACTCCGCTCGAAGAATTCGACAATATCCGCTCGACCGGCATCATCGCGATTAACCTCGAAGACGGCGACTCGCTCGTCGATGTGCGCATCACGGACGGCAATCAGCAAATCGTGCTCTCGACTCGCGCCGGACAGGCGATTCGCTTCAAGGAAGAAGAAGTCCGCCCGATGGGCCGCGCGACCTCCGGCGTCACCGGCATGGAGCTCGAGACCGAGACGATCAAAGAGGGCAAGACCGTTACCCTGGTCGAAGACGAAGTCGTTTCAATGTCCACCGTTCGCGACGACGAAACCCTGTTGACCGTGAGCGAACTGGGTTTCGGCAAGCGCACCGCGGCCGGCGAATACCGGCTCACGCATCGCGGCGGCAAGGGCGTCATCACGATGAACGTGACCGACAAAACCGGCAAGGTGATCTCCGTGCGCCAGGTTGGCACCGACGACCAGCTCATGCTGATCACCGACGGCGGAAAGATCATCCGGCTGAAAGTCAAAGACGTTCGAAT
>JAJZAG010000374.1 GCA_021799555.1 Deltaproteobacteria bacterium
CCATTCCTTAAACCCAGGCATACCCGGTCCAGGCATCGTTTCTACCACGAGCGTGACCTCGAAGTATTATCACTAATCAAGCGCCTGCTGCATCGGGAGGGATTCACGATCGCAGGCGCGAACAAGCATATCCGCACACACGGGATTGACGCGTTGCTCGCCGAGAAACCAACCGCCGCCGCAAAGCGCGCACGCTCTCAATCTGAGCCGGCCAACGGCCGTACCGATACTGCCCTCTCCGACGCTCCGGCCCGCCGCGTATTAGGCGAGGTCCGCCGCGATCTTGAAATTCTTCACCGGATGCTTCGCGAGTAGCACGGAAATCTCCTTGCCGGTTGGCGCCGGGAAAAGGATAATGCAGTCAGAGGCGCAGGCGGTTCGAGGCAGAGCGATGCGGGAACGCACATGCGCGCTAATCGTGGTGGGCAATGAAATCCTGTCCGGTAAAGTGCAGGATTCCAACGCTTACTTTGCCGCGCGGGAGTTGCGTAAAGCCGGTGTCGCGCTGATGCGCGTCGTAACTATCCCTGACGAGATTCCGATAATCGCGCAGGAAGTAGCCTCATGCGCGGCCCATTTTGATTTTGTGATCACCTCCGGCGGTGTCGGCCCCACGCACGACGACCTCACCATGGAAGGCGTCGCGGCCTCGTTCAGGCGAGCGTTGGTGATCGATCCGGAGCTTGAGGCGATCATCCGCGAGCATTTCAAAGATGGCATCAACAAGGCTGGGCTGAAGATGGCGATGGTGCCCGAGGGCGCAATCCTAAATCACGGTGGTGACATCAGATTTCCCACCGTACAGATCGAAAACGTTTACGTGCTGCCGGGAATACCGCAACTTTTCGAATCCAAGCTCGCGGCGCTCAGGCCGCGCTTCGCGACCGATCCGTATTTCATGCGCGCGATTTATACGGCAGCGACCGAAGGCGTGATCGCAGAACACCTCGACGCGTGCATGGCTGCTTTCCCAGACCTGATGCTCGGTTCGTATCCACGGATTGGAAATCCGGAATATCGCGTGAAGCTAACCTTGGAATCCAAGGACGCTGATTATCTGGAGCGCGCGTTTCGCTATCTGATGGGCTTGCTGCCATCGGGCATGATTGTAAGAACCGAGTGAATTGTATCGCATGAAGTGCGGCGGATGATTACCGGAGGATGAAAATGCGAATGAATCTAACCCAATCCAACCGAACTCGGATTTCCGCGTATGTTTTGGCGGCTTTGATTGCAGCGCCCCTCGGACCGATGGCTTCGAGCCTCGCCAGAGCGCAGACGACGGCGCCTGCGGCTGCTACCACTCCTGTTCAAGTTCCACAACCCGACGAAGGGGGAGTCAATTGGGCCGGCGCCGGATACGGAGCGGCCGCACTGTTCGGCAACGTACTATACATTCCCGCCAAGCTCGTCTATGCGATTTTGGGAGGTTTCGGCGGCGGTGCGGCGTGGTTGCTCACAGCAGGCAACACACAGACCGCCGACACGATTTGGCGCAGTTCTCTCGGCGGAGACTATGTTCTAACTCCGCAGATGATCTCGGGCGACCAGCCGATAAATTTCAGCGGCCCAACGGAGACCGCAGGCACACCGGCCGTCGGTTCGAACAACTCCACGGTTCAGCCGATGACGCCCATCCCGGCCTCGAATACGCCCTCTACTTCGGCGGCTTCGGGAACGGGCGCGACGGGCGCGCAGCCAATGGACAGCGGCACGGGTCCAGTCAAAGGCGCGCCCGCGCTTCCGAGCACCAGTATCGAATAACGCGCAAACGACGAAGTAAGTCCGAATAGACCGGCCCGCGCGGCAGAGGATGGCTGGCGCGCGAGATTAATGGCGATCGCTGACGTGGTCGTGTGGGTGACCCCGTCACGCCTTGGAAAGGCGTGACGGAATCGCTGTCGTGCGCGTGCAATGGGACACTCGCGATGGTATGACCTTGACACCACACGCGATGTCGGCGAGGTTCCAAAATGGCATTTTCCAATGACCTGTTCTTTGCGCCAGCTAATCGCTTGGCCGCGATGCTCAAGGCGCGCGAGGTGTCAGCTACGGAACTGGTCGACGCTTTTATCGAGCGAATCGAATCCGTCAATCACAACCTCAATGCTGTCGTGACCCTGGTCGAGGAACGCGCGATCGAAGAGGCTGCGGTGAGCGACGCGCGCCTGGCGAAGAAGGGTTCCGCGCGACCGCTGGAGGGGCTTCCAATCACGATCAAAGATTCCATTATCACGGCGGGAGTGCGATCGACCTGGGGGATGAAGATTTTCGAGCATTATGTCGGCACGTCCGACGCGCCCGCGGTGGCGCGGTTGCGCGCGGCGGGTGCGATCATGATCGCAAAAACCAACACGCCGGAAATGACAATGGATTACGATTGCGACAATCCCGTTTTCGGCGCGACCAATAATCCTTGGAATCATGCGCGCGTACCGGGAGGATCGAGCGGCGGCGAAGCGGCGGCGTTGGCCGCAGGTATGTCGTCGCTCGGATTGGGTTCCGATTACGGCGGCTCAATCCGAGTGCCTTCGCACTTCTGCGGAGTGGTTGGACTCAAACCGAGCTGGGGAACAATTCCGGGCAGCGGCCACATGGCGCCCGGGGTGGCGCCGCCGCCAATTATGCACATGGCGACGATCGGTCCGATGGCCCGCTACGTCGATGACCTCACGATGGCCTACAACATTGTAAAGGGACCGCATCCGAGTACTCCGTACGCGGTGCCGACGCCCGAGGCTCATCCAGAGCGTATCGACGTGCGTCAAATCCGGGTTGGATTCTTCACCGCCGCCGGCGAAATCCCGGTCGCGAGAGAGATTCGCGAAGCCACAGTTCGCGCGGCTCGCGTACTCGAAAAGGCTGGCGTCACGGTCGAAGAGGTGAAACCCCCGGTCGAGGACGCGGCTCGGCTGTGGTCCGAATACGCAATGGCCGACGGGGGCGCGCTGCTGACCGGTATGATTGGCGACAAGCTTAGCCTGTCGCGCGAACGACTGCGCAACATGCTCGCCGGCGCGGGGCCCGGAAAAACCGCGGCCGAGTATTTCCTGACCTCGATCGCACGCGACACGTGGCGCGTTCAGCTCGCTGACTTTATGGATCGTTATCCCATTCTCCTGATGCCGCCGTTCTGTGCAACTGCGTTCCCGCACGGCGCAGTTGAAGTGGATATTGATGGACGGAAGTATCCCCTGTTCGCCGCCAACTGGCCGGTGCTAATCGGAAATTGCGCCGGGCTGCCCGGAGTAATCGTACCCGCCGGCCGCGACGAGAACGGCCTGCCGATCGGAGTGCAGGTGATGGGCCGCGCATTCGGAGAAGAAGAAGCTC
>JAJZAG010000375.1 GCA_021799555.1 Deltaproteobacteria bacterium
AGCGTCGGCGGCGCTGCACGAAATTACCTCGGCCGCGCGCGACGGCGCCAGGTAGCGCGCCGCAATAGCGATGCGTAAGATTCCGGAGGGACTGGATGGCACGAAAGCGCTCGGTACCTGACGATATCAAATCGAGCGCATCGGGGACGGCTCACGATGGCTTCTGCAAAATTGCGAATTGGATTGCTCGGAGCGGCGCGAATCGCGCCCGAGGCTCTCATCAAGCCCGCTGCGCTGATCGACGGGGTCGAGGTTGCGGCGATCGCGGCGCGCGACTCGGCCCGCGCGAGAGAATTCGCCAACGCCAATAAGATTCCGCGCGTGGTCGCGGACTACAATCGGCTAATCACCGATCCCGATCTCGACGCGATCTACAATCCTCTCCCCAACTCACTGCATTGCGAGTGGACGATTCGTGCGCTGCGCGCCGGCAAACACGTGCTTTGTGAAAAACCGATCGCCTCGAACGCCGCGGAAGCGGAACGCATGGCCGAGGCGGCTGAGCAAACCGGACTCCTGCTGATCGAGGCGTTTCACTACTACTATCATCCGCTCGCGCGGCGCGTGCGCGAGATCCTGCGTGACGGAACGCTGGGCCGGCTGAGTCATGTCGAGGGGCATTTCTCGGTTCCTTTCATTCCCGCGACCGATATCCGTCATGACTTCAGCCTGGCCGGCGGCGCAACGATGGATCTCGGATGCTATCCGCTCCACATGATTCGTCATTTCACGGGCGCGACGCCATCGGTAAAGTCAGCCCGCGCCAGGGTTGGCGCACCCGGAATTGACATCGCGATGGAAGCGGAGCTTGAACTGCCGGGCGGCGTCGAAGCCCGCATGAGCTGCTCGATGGAGCCTACCGCACCGCTTACGGTGACCTTTGAGGCGCACGGCGAGCGCGGCAGCCTTTCCGTCGTCAATCCACTCGCGCCGCATCGTGGGCATCAATTCACTTTAAAGACCGCGGGCGGAGAACGCCGGGAAACGTTCGAAGGCGAATCCACGTACACCCATCAACTGCGCGCCTTTGAGGCCGCCGTGCGGGGAGGTCCGGCGATGCCTACCGACGGACGCGACGGAATCATCAGCATGCGGATCATAGACGACGTCTACCGCAGGGCCGGTCTTCCGGTGCGCGGAGCTTGAGAGCACGACTTGGTCCTTAAGACTCTATTCATCCTGGCCGCCGCGGCGATTCTTGAAGTTGGCGGCGATGCGCTGGTGCGAATCGGTCTAAGCGGACGTGCCGTGGCGATCGCGGCGGGCGGAATCACGCTCTTCGCATACGGAATCCTGGTCAACAAAAGCGGGCTGGATTTCAACCGCTTGATGGGCGTCTATATTGCGATCTTCTTCGTTGTTTCGCAGGTGATCTCGTTTCTGATGTTCAAGCAGATCCCCGATGATCGCATCCTGTTAGGCGGCGGATTCATCGTGGCTGGCGGCCTGCTCATCATGCTCATGACCTGACCGGGCGCGCATCGCGCTAAAGATTCTGGCGGCGATCCTTGTGGCGTTCAAGGTACCAGCACGGGTCGTAGCCGAGATGCGGAAACGGGGAGTTCACGCAGATGCGATTTTCCGAACCGCCGGGAACAAATTCGGTCTTTCCACTTTTAAGCGGCACTGCAACGAACTTATTTACTTGCACCGTGCCGAACGCCTGGCGCGCGGCGGGAACACCGTAACGGATGGAAAAATCATCCGCGAGATAGAGCGCACCGACTACGATCAGCAAACCCGCCAGCACGCGCCCCGCATTAGCCGCTATCGCCAGCCATCGTGCCATCGCACCGCTCCTTCGAGGTGTATCTCATTTACCCGCCCTGCAAGGTAGCGGCAAGCGATGCGGTCTCGAGTCGGGAACGGTTGACCGTAATTTGCCGCTTGCGAAAGCCCCGCGCAAAGTCGCACAACTATGCTGATGAGCGCGAGTCCGGTTGATTCTGAGATCTTGGGGTCGCTCTTTGGCACCGATGAGATGCGCGCGATCTTTTCCGACCGCGCGCAGCTGTCCGCGATGCTCGAGGTTGAGGCCGCACTTGCCCGCGCGCAAGCCTCGGTCGGCATGGTGCCGCGTGAGGCGGCCGACCGAATTACCGCAGCCGCGACGATCAAGAATCTCTCCCTCGAAAAGATCGCTGCCAGTACCCGAACAGTCGGCTATACTGTCGTCGAGCTGATCGCCGAATTGGGTGCTGCCTGCGGCGATGACGCCGCGCGATATATCCACTTGGGCGCGACTACGCAGGACATAGTCGATACGGCGTTGGTCCTTCAGATGCGCCGCGGTCTTGCTGCGATCCGGCGAGACGTGATCGCCACGGCGCAAGCTCTGGCTGGCCAAGCGCGCCGGTATCGCGACACGCCGATGGCCGCGCGAACTCATCTCCAACACGCGGTTCCGACGACCTTTGGCCTCAAATGCGCGACGTGGGCCGCACCACTTCCGGTGCATGTCGAGCGGCTGGATCAGGTATCGAGCCGAGTGATGGTTGTGCAGTTCGGGGGAGCGGCTGGAACGCTCGCAGCTCTAGGCGAAAACGGTCTGGCGGTTGCCTCGGCGCTAGCCCGCGAACTCGATCTGGGCGCGCCCGATCTTCCCTGGCATGTTACGCGCGATTCGGTGGCGGAAACGGCCGGCATCCTGGCGCTAATTTGCGGCAGTCTCTCCAAGTTCGCGAGCGATGTAGTTTTATTAAGCCAAACCGAAGTCGCGGAGATCTCCGAGCCGCACACGAGCCGGACCGGAATCTCGAGCACGATGCCGCAGAAGCGTAATCCGATTCTCAGCGAATACATTATTGCCGCCAGCCGCGGCGTTCATGCCGCAGTGCCGATTATGCTTTCCGCGATGACGCAGGAACACGAACGCGCAACCGGCGCGTGGCAAAGCGAATCACTTGCGATACCCCAGGTCTTCACGCTGACCGCTGGCGCTTTAGCCCGCGCCGTCAATCTCGCCGCCGGGATGATCGCCGACCCTGAGCGGATGCGGCGCAACCTTGACGCGACGCGCGGCATGATAATGGCCGAGGCGATCGTGGCAGCACTGTCGCCGTCGATGGGCCGCGCGGCGGCGCATCACGCTGTCTCGCGCGCCTGCGATCTCGCAGTTGCCGAGGATCTTCCGCTCATCGAGGCAGTCACGCGCAATCTGGAACTTGCATCGCGCCTCTCCTCCGAAACGATTCAGCGTGCGCTTGACCCCTCCGCGCATTTGGGCGCCGCGGGAGGGTTTGTCGATCGTGTTGTCACCCGGATCGCGGCGCTGAATTGACCAATCCACCCGCATACGGAGACTGAAATGCGCACCGTTGATTTCTACTTCG
>JAJZAG010000049.1 GCA_021799555.1 Deltaproteobacteria bacterium
GTCGCTCTTCGCATCGGTCAAGCGCGAGCCGCGTGCGAGCATGCGCGAGCGGCCGCCGATAGTCCGAGTCCGCAGGCAGTAACCGACAATGGCAATCGCAATCCGCAGACGCGAGTACGATCATCACACCGAGCAGGTGCATGCTGCCGGCGGAAGCTGGGTGCGCGACTTGATGCTCGGACTCAACGACGGGCTGGTCGCGTCGTTCGCGGTGACCTCGGGGGTAGCGGGCGCCTTTTCGATTTCCGGGATCGTCGCGATGGCAGGGCTGGCCGAGATGTTGGGCGGCGCGGTCTCGATGGGACTTGCGGCATTCATCTCGGCGCGATCGCAACTTGAATTTTACGAAAGCGAAATCGAACGCGAACGCGAAGAAATCCGCAAGTGGCCCGAGCGCGAACGTGATGAGATCGGAACGATCTACCGCGCCAAGGGATTTTCCGGCGAGCTGCTCGATAGGATTGTCGCCCATATCACCGCCGACCCGGAGCGATGGTCCAACGTGATGATGCGAGAGGAACTGGGCTTCGCGGTCGAGTCGTTCGATCCGCCGCTGCGCTCCGCGTTGACCGTGGGATTGTCGTACCTGTTCGGCGCGGCGGTTCCCGTCGTTCCCTATCTGTTCGTGGCGCCCGCCAGTGGAGGAGTGCTCGCGTCGGCGGGCGCGACAGTGCTGGTGCTGTTCGGAGTCGGCGCCGCCAAAACGATTATCACCAGCCGCTCGTGGTGGCGCAGCGGACTCGAGAGCATGCTGACCGGAATAGCCGCCGCCGCGGTCACCTACGGAGCCGGGCGCCTGTTCGCCGCACGTTGAAATGATCGCGTCACGCGCCACTGCGGCCAACCGAAGGGCGGTAAACTTTTTGTCCCAACAAGGGCTTGGGTCGAGGTCATTCGCCTCGGTTGTGAATTCGCGTACGCCATCACATTTCGATTGACGCCGCGATTCGGGTGGCTGATGGCGTCGCTGATGAATTAATGCGCCGGGTGAAATCACGGATGAAAACGGCGGGGGAGTTGGTAAGGATCGCGCGCGAGAGTGATTTGGCCGCGCTCGACGCGCTCTATCGCGAGTTGCATCTGGATTCGTACGCGCGCTTCGCGGTGCCGCGGGCGCGGATGCGCGCAGCGTTCAGGCGGCTCGCACGCGATCGGAACCATCGCATCCTGGTTGCTGAACGCGCCCGCAGAATTATCGGCACGGCGCACGTGATTGTTGTGCCGCACCTCGGGCACGGCCTTAAGCCGCTTGCGATTGTCGAAAATGTTGTCGTCGCGGCCGATTCACGATCGTCCGGAGTTGGACAGGCGCTGATGGCGGCGGCTACGGCGCTCGCGCGGCGGCGCGGATGCTACAAGCTGGCGCTCACCAGTAACCTGCGCAGGATGCGCGCGCACAAATTTTATGAGCGCCTCGGATGGCGCCGCACGCATTATGGATACTCGCTGGGAATTGAGTAGCGCGTTCAGCGGCGGCGACGAACGGCTTCGCCGGCCCGCATTGCTTCGGCAGGCGTCATGATGAGCCGGGGCTCCTGCTGCTCGCGCTGCTGCTCTTCGGCGACGATTGCGCCGAGCTGGGTGCGGACCATGCTCTGAAAAAAGAGGCTGCGCGCGAGGTTAGCGCCGCTCGAGACTTGCCGCGCTGCCGCCGCGGCCCATCCCGCCTGCGCGCGCCGGCCGCCGCGCAGCATGTAGTATGCGGTATCCTCGAAGCGGCGACGTGCGCGCGTCCCGCGCTCGCCCGAGAACAATTCGCCGACGGCGCGCTCGACGATCGTATTGATGCGCTCGCGCTGCTGGATTTCGTTGAGTACGATCACGCTTTCGTTGACCCGCGAAAGCTCCTCGGCGTATGGAGCAATTTCCGCTGTGGCCAGCCGCCATTCCAGCATCTCGGGCTCCTTGAGCAATTCGAGCGCGGGTTCGGCGGGAATATCGGCGCCGAGTTCGGCGTAAACCGGATGCACGATTTCGGATGGCGCGGGTTCCGCGATGATCTCGGCGCGCAGGGCAAGAAAATTCCCGACTCGCGCGCGGCGCTCGGCTGGAGTGCGGCGGTAGGCGTCGCACAGGATAAAATCCGCCAGCCGCCAGTCGCCGTCGACCATTTGTATTCCGGCGCGGCTTTCCAGATCGTCGCGCTCGGCCTTGAGCTCCTTGCGCGACAATCCCGCCGCGACAGCTCCGACCAATCCTTCCGACTCCGACACCAGTCCCCACACGCGCGTAACCCCGCCCTGCATGCGAGGTTTCATGATCCATACGATTCGCGTGCCTTCGCCGTCGATCGGCGAGAACAGCGCCGAGATGGTTTCCGGTCCGGCGGCGTGCGTGGCGCGAGGCGGCTGGACCGCAGCGGCGGGTGGCTCGATTCCGTGCTGGCGGAGCTTGAATAGTGAGCGCCGAATCTCGCGGCGGATGGGACCCGACGCGGAAGCCCCCAGCTCGGACAGAATCGCGGCGGAGGTAGTATCGGATACCGTCCCGAGTCCGCGCGCGTAAGCGATATCGCCGATGCCCGGCCGAATTTCTGCGAGCTTTGCCAGCGCTTCGGCGGCGGGCGCCGCGGCGTCGAAGCCGGCGGCGGCGAGTGACGCGTCGATCGGATCGGACGGTTTGACGGAGCTGATTTTCTTCTGTTGAGCCACGATTCTCAGCGCGAGTGCGAAATAATCGAGCAAGGGTACGCGGCTGTTTTAAGCGCTGTCAAGTTGCGCGCGCGGCGCTACGCCAGCAGTCCCTTGCCGGGAACATGGTTGATCTCGATTCGGATGCCGTCGGGATCTTCGAACAGGACGGAGTAATATCCGGGAGCCCACGGGCCATCTTCGGGCGGATGGAGGATTTTCGCGCCGAGAGTTTTCAGAAACTCGTAGGCTTGATCGACCTCGTTGTGCTCGCGCGCGCGCAGGCAGACGTGGTGCAGTCCGACGCGGCGTTGTGCGAAGCGCTCATCGCGATACGCGTCGTCGGCGCGTACGATTCCGATCGCGGTGCGTCCGCCAACGCAGTAGAGCGAATGGTCGCTATTGATCACCGGCCTAAGGCCCAAAAAGGGCAGCAACTTTTCATAGAACGGTTTGCATCGCTCAAAGTTGCTGACCGTCAGCATCACATGCGCGATACCGTTTATTTCCATTATGCGCGCCTCCCGGATTTGCGGCTGCGAGTTTCCTTCGTCGCCGCTCGAGCAATATCGCGCCGCTCCGACTTGGGCGATATCTCAAGTAAAGCTTCAAGCTGCCCGGCGGAAGCTCAGTGCGCGCGCATTCGGCGGCCGTCCGGTTGCTGATGCCCCAGGATCGGATGCGGGCGGTAGGGCTTCTCGAGCGCCGCGATCTCTTCGGCGCTTAGCTTGATATCGACGGCGTCGATTGCTTCTTTTAGATGCTTGATTTTGGTTGCACCGATAATCGGCGCGGTGACTCCCGGCGCGTACAGAATCCAGGCGCACGCAATCTGTGACGGCGTGACGCCGCGCGCTTTGGCGAGCTTTTCGACTTCGCTCAGAACCTCGAAGTCTGCTTCACTGAAGTACATCGACTTGGCGAAGTCGTCAGATTTGGCGCGCGCGGTGTCGCCGCTTTTTTGCGCGTTGCGGTTGCCTGCGAGAAATCCGCGCGCCAGAGGACTCCACGGAATGAGGCCGACACCCTGATCGATGCAGAGCGGATTCATCTCGCGTTCTTCCTCGCGATAGACGAGGTTGTAATGGTTCTGCATCGCGACAAAGCGATGCCATCCGTTTTGCGCTTGCAGGTTGAGGGCCTTGTGGAACTGCCACGCCGCCATCGAACTGGCGCCGAGGTAGCGCACTTTACCGGCGCGGACCAGGGAGTCGAGCGCCTCGAGGGTTTCTTCGAGCGGAGTCGTGAAGTCGAAGCGATGGATCTGGTAAAGGTCGATGTAATCCATTTTGAGGCGGCGCAGTGATGCGTCGCACGATTCGAGGATATGCTTGCGTGAAAGTCCGCTGCGGTTGGGACCGGTCGCCATCTGGCCGTGGACTTTGGTGGCGAGCACGATATCTTCGCGCTTGGCCATCTCGCCGAGCCATCTGCCGGTAATCTCTTCGCTGACGCCTAGCGAGTAAACGTTGGCGGTGTCGAAGAAGTTGATTCCGGCTTCGAGTGCGGCGGCGAAGTGCTCGCGCGATTCATCAACAGTGAGCACCCAATCGCGCCATTTCTTGCTGCCGTAGCTCATGCATCCGAGACAGATGCGCGAAACAGTAAGACCGGTTCTGCCGAGTTTTGCGTACTGCATGGTTCCATCCGGAGAGACGCGTCTCTTCCGCCTTTGAGATTGAATATGAATCAAGGTCCAGCGCCCAAACTCCAGCGCTCCGCTCCCATTGTCAATAGAAACAAGGATCGGGCGATTGCGGTCACGGCGGCGCGGGTTTGGCGACGGCGTGACGATGCCCGCGCGAATCGTAGCCATGGTCATGCGCGAAACGCTGCCGCACGATCGCGATCAGAACGCCGTCAATAATCGCGACGACGATGAGCGCGATAAGGGTGAAGTTGCTGGCCAGCTTGCGCCAGTTGCGTTTGCGCATCGGAAGGCTTCCGCGCCGAATCATGGTGTAAAGCCCGGCGGACCGCTTTGGCTATTTCCCTCGCGCTGCGGACTCATTAACATTAGCGTACGGGGTGCCCAGCCGCGAACCAAATCAGGCGCACGGCGGCGGCGCTCGGGACTTCCGGAACGCTTCGGCAACGTAGTAAAGGGGCGGGCTATTGCGCGTCGGCATCCATGCCGCCATTTACGGAGGAAAGCATGCGGGTATTATTTGTCCATCCCAGTCCGCTGATGTACAGCGAGATTTATCTGCGCCTTGAGCCGCTCGGGATGGAGCGGGTGGCGGCGGCGGTTCGCGCGGCGGGACACGAGGTCAGAATTCTTGACCTCCAGATTTTTCAGCATCGCGATCTCTACCGCGAATTCGACGAATTCCGTCCGCGCGCGATCGGCTTTTCGCTCAACTACCTGGCCAATGTTCCCGAGGTGATCGATCTTGCCAAGACGATCAAGCAGCGCGACCCCGGATGTTTTGTGTTCGTGGGCGGGCACAGCGGATCGTTCGTCGCGGGCGATATTCTCGAGCACGCCGAGGGCGCGATCGATTGCGTGCTGCGCGGTGAGGGCGAGACCAGCGCGCAGATGCTGATGGAGGCAATCGACAGCGGCGCCGACGCGGTTGCGAAAGTTCCGGGCGCGGTCACTGAGCGCGGCATGGGGCCGGCGCCGGTCATGATCGACGATCTGGACAAGTTCTTTCCGGCGCGCGATCTGGGGCGCCGGCGCAACAAATATTTTATTGGCGTGCTTGATCCGTGCGCGTCGATCGAATTCACGCGCGGATGCCCATGGGATTGCTCCTTCTGCAGCGCCTGGACCTTCTACGGCCGCAGCTACCGCAAATCCACCGCGGAAGCCGCTGCCGAGGACATGGCGTCGATCAAGGAACCCAACGTGTTCATAGTCGACGACGTCGCCTTCATCCATCCGGAGCACGGCTACGCGATCGGCCACGAACTCGAAAAGCGCAAAATCAAAAAGCAGTACTATCTCGAGACACGCGCCGATGTACTGATCCGCAACGAGGAAGTCTTCACCTACTGGCGCAGGCTCGGGCTCGAGTACATGTTCCTTGGCCTCGAGGCGATCGACGAGGAAGGACTCAAGGCGCATCGCAAGCGCTCGTCGCTCGGCACCAATAACAAGGCGCTCGAGGTGGCGCGCAAGATTGGCGTCACGGTCGCGATCAACCTGATTGCCGATCCCTCGTGGGACGAGCGCCGCTTCGAGATTATCCGCGAGTGGGCGATGAGCATCCCGGAGATCGTGCATCTCACGGTCGCGACGCCGTACCCCGGCACCGAGCTGTGGTTCACCGAGGCGCGCAAGCTGACCACGCTGGACTACCGGCTCTACGATATTCAGCACGCGGTGCTGCCGACGCGGCTGCCGCTGCGCAAGTACTACGAAGAGCTGGTCAAAACGCAAGGAGTGCTCAACCGCAAGCATCTGGGTTTCGGCGTGCTCAAAGAGGTTGCGTCCATAGCGGGGCGGCTTCTAATGCAGGGGCAGACGAACTTCGTCAAGATGCTATGGAAATTTAACAAAGTGTATAATGCGGAGCGCCAGTTCCTCGAGCATCAGCGCCCCGTTAAGTACCAGATGAGGCCGCCCGCGCCGCATACCGACAAGCGCCCCGACGCTGCGCAGTTGTATATCCATCCGGCGCAGAAATCGGTGCACGCGCCGCTCCCGGCTGAAACGCCCGCCGGCGGGCGTTAGGAGGTTGCCGCGCAAGCCTGGCGCCAGCAGGTCGTTGGAAAAAACTTTCAACGACTTGCTCCCTGACCGTAGTCTCTCCCAGAGGGTGAGAGCTATCAGTTGCCTCGACGTTTCCTCCGCCATTCTCCAGCCGACTTTGCTGCGGGGCAGCACCTTTGGTGAGGCAAGCGGCAGTGCGCGGGTGATATTTATCCGGACTCAATGCGCCCGCGGATTAGATTGCCGTGGATCGCTAATCGCACTCGTTTCGTCGAAGATCGCAGATCATCCGCGCTCAATCTGGCGCAGCAGGAGCGCAATTAATCCCACGGCCACGATTAGTATGCATACGCCAGCAAGCCGCCGGAACAGTCCCTTATCTTTGGTATGCGAGTAGATCAACGGCATGTTGGCCATAGCGCTCGTCATCGACGTTATCACCGTCGCTGTGGCGGCGGTCTGCGCAGAGACCTTTCCGGCCAGCGTCAAAGCAGCGGCGCTCGCCGTTGTGCTCGCGCCGCTAACCAGCCCGCCTACTGCGCTCATAGTCAGAAAAGCGGCCGCGCCAAAGAACCGCTCAACGAGTGTCCCCAGGCAGATTAACGCCACAAAGAGCGCCGCAAACTTCGCTACGCGCGGAAACGCCAGCGGCGACGAGAGACGCAATTGCTGCTCCATCGGCGCCATTTGTTTCGACCGGCTGAACCACGCCAGCAATCCCGCCGCCGCGAGACCCATGCTGCCGAGCGGATAGAGCGCGATTTTTGCCGATTGAGGAGCGAAAATGACCAGGGTGATAAGATTCCGCAGGAACATTGCGCCGCTGGTAATGAGAAATACCGCCATCCCCAGCGATCCGCCGCTTTCATTTTTGGCAAGCACCGCCGACAGCTCGGCCACCGCCGCTTTGCTGCTGATGAGTCCGCCAAAAAATGCCGCGTAGTAGCTGCCGCGGGTGCCGTATAGACGCAGCATCAGATAGTTCAAAAATCCCACGCCGGCGACGACTATGACGATGAGCCAGGCTTGCCGAGGGTTTACCAGCGCCCAAGGGTCGATGAAGCGGTTCGGCAGGAGGGGATATACCACGAACGTGATCAGCGCCAGCAGCACGGCGCTTCGAATTTCCCCGGGCGACAGTCCCCCCGCGAAGCGCGCCAGCTCCACTTTCCATGCGAGCAGCAAGGTCGTCAGAATCGCTGAGGCGATCGCCGTAAAATAGTGTCCTTCGCCAATGAGCGCGCCGAGAATTACCGTAAGCAGCAACGCAACGGACGTGGTGATCTCGACCGAGCCGCTCTTGATCAAGCTGCGCACGTTGAGAAGCACGACGAGCAGGATGACGCCGCCGAGCGTCACAAACAGGAGCGTGGGCTGAACCAAATCGCTGAGAGCGCCTAGTAATGCGGTGATCGCAAAGGTACGAACGCCGACATCCTTCTGCGCCCACTCGCGCTCCAAGCCGACAAGCAAGCCAACGCTCAACGCCAGCGCGATTTTTGACGCGATGTCGTCGTATGGGAATGTCGTGGCCACGTCGTCCTTCGCGTCAGTATACGCGGCGAGGTCGAATCCGGACACGTTGGGAATTCTTTTCCGGCAAGAACCCAAAGCCACGCCGACGAACCGAGCCGCGCGCGCCGCCGCCATAGGCCCGCGCCAGCAACTCCGGCCAACGGAAACATATGGTTCGTCCACAACGAGCGGCGAGGCCTTCTGGGCGAGCAAGATCCGTTCGTCACAGTGCGGGATCTGGCGGACCTTTTCGGGCTTGATCAATCGGCGGGCGATGGCCTCGCGGCTGGCGGCGTAATTCGTACGCCGATAGTTTCGGGCGGGTTCCTTGCGCAGAGAGACCGAGCTTTGGCGAGTGGTCTCCACAAGGTCGAGCCAGGCTTGCTCGCTTTTTGGCGGCTGGCGAACGTATCGCGAACTCGGCGCACTGACTGCGTGTGGCTTGGGAACGGTCATTCTTGACTGAATGAATCATTTAGTTATAATCACGGTGCCGAACGGGGATTCTCCTGGACCGCCGGGCTCCGGTTGGACGCAAACATGGCCAGACGCAGACCAGCCGACCGTATCCCAAGCCTGATCGATGCCGCGGTCCGCGTTTTCTCCTTGAAAGGTTTCCGCCGCGCGCAGATGGCCGACATCGCGCACGAGATGGGCGTTTCGGCAGGTTCGCTCTACAACTACGTGGAGAGTAAAGAGGCCCTCTTTTATCTGGTGATCGATCGGGGCCTAACACAGGAGCCCGCTTCGGAGCCGCTGCCGCTTCCGGTGCCAACTCCGCCGCCGGGCGCGCTCGCCAAACGGATCGTCGAACGCTTCCGGACAGAAGGTTCGATGCCCGCCCTGTCGGCCGCGCTGAAGCATCCGCGCGCCGCAGACCCGTCCGCCGAACTCGAAGCTATCGTGCGCGAGCTTTATGGGCTCAGCTATCGATTCGCGCATCTGACGTCGATACTCGACCGGTCTGCGCACGACATGCCGGAACTCGCCGGGCTGTTTTACGGCAAGATGCGCGGCGGACTCGTCGCGCGGCTGGCACGGCTTATCGAGTTGCGGACGGAGGCGGGTCAGTTCCGGCGCGTGCCGCATCCTGCGGTGGCCGCACGGCTGATTATCGAGACGGTAAGCTATTTCGCCCGAAACATCCGCGGCGATCCCGCCTCGGAAGACATCAGCGATGAAGCCGCGGAGGAAACGACCGTTGACTTTATCGTGAACTCGCTGGTGGCGTCGCGACGCCGTACGAGGCTCACGAGCGCCGGGAAACCAACGCCGTCGGCCGCGGCAATATGAGCGATCCGTTATGGGAAACCCAGCAGGGAGCCGCAGCCGGGGTATGCATCACGGGTGGTCGATTGGCTTAATGACCGGAAGACCAGGGTTGAAAGAGGACCGCTCGGCGCCGAGATCGGAGGCCGGGAAATTACCTTCGAGCCGTGGGCGGCGTTGCTGGCTGCGCGCCTTTCTGGCCGGTGGTTTGTGCGTGGTAGTTGCCGGCGTCGGATTGGCGTGGTGGGCGGCGCGGCGGCAGATGGTGGTCGAGATGCAAGATGCGCCGATGGGCGGCTTCTTCGATCCGGACCGAATTACCGTCGCGGCCGGAACGACCGTTGAATGGAAGAACGTCGGCGAACAACCGCACGGCGCAACTGACGACTCAACCATCGCGCTGCGCGCCGGTGATGCCGCTTATCCGGCGGGAGCCAAGCCGTTTGACTCGGGGATTCTTCCGCCGGGACAAAGCTTCACCTACACGTTCGAGGTCCCCGGCACCTACAAGTACGTCTGCCTGCCTCACGAGTTCGGAGGAATGACCGGGGAAGTGATTGTTACCAAGTAGTGGCGCCGACTGAACTGTAACCGCCCCGTGAGGGCTGCAGGAGGCCGGTCGCGAATGTAGGCGGCCACTCCACTTCGCATGACTTGGTTTGCAACAGCTTTTTGGAGAAGGGTCATATGAATCGAAGAGCATTCTTGAAAGCGATCGGATCGGCGGCCGCACTCGTGCCGATTTTGCCGCGCCATCTGCTGGCGGCGACTATGAATTTCCACCGCCGCCGTCCTTCCGATGCCTCGTGGCCATCAAAGTCAGCCTGGAAGCAACTCAATGATACGGTCGGCGGAAATCTGATTCCCGTAAATTTTCCCCTTTCGATACTCAAGAGCGCCCCGGAAAGCGCGGACGCCAAGCGTCTCCTCGAGAATCTACGAAACCCATATTACATTGGCGAGCAGCCGGGGCTTACGCAGACGCTGGGCTGGGTTGATGCGTGGGCGACCAAGCCGAGCGTTTATGCGGTCGCGGCAAGGAACGCGAATGACATCGCCGCGGCTGTGAATTTCGCGCGCGAGAATAACTTGCGCCTCGTGGTCAGAGGCGGCGGGCACAGCTATCAGGGAACTTCCAACGCGCCCGATTCACTTATGGTTTGGACGCGTCACATGAACGAGATCACGATGCATCCCGCATTCGTGCCGCAGGGATGCGAGCGAACGATGCAGCCGCAACCGGCGGTGACACTCGGAGCCGGCGTAATCGACATTCAGGCCTACGACGCGGTTACCACCAAGGGTGGGAGATACGTTCAGGGAGGAGGATGCCTGACGGTGGGGCTGGCGGGTTTAGTTCAAGGCGGCGGCTTTGGAAGTTTCTCGAAACGCTATGGTTCGGCGGCGGGGAATTTGCTCGAAGCCGAAGTAGTCACGGCGGATGGCCAGATTCGGATTGCGAACGCATGCACGAACCCCGATCTGTTCTGGGCGTTGAAGGGCGGCGGTGGCGGCAGCTTCGGTGTCGTGAGTAAGTTGACGATGCGTACCCACGATCTTCCCGAATACTTTGGCGCCGCCAACTTCACAATCAAAGCTGGATCGGATGACGACTACCGACGTCTCATCCGCGAGTTCGTGAGCTTCTACAAAGAGCAACTCTTCAACGACCATTGGGGGGAGCAGGTCTCCCTGAGGCCTGAAAACAAGCTCGAAATCAAGATGGTCTCTCAGGGATTGGACATCGAGCAGTCGAAAAAAGTCTGGCAACCGTTTCTGGACTGGATCGCGCGTTCGCCGCATGCGTATTCGCTTGAAGGGCAGACACCTTTCGCAAGCATTCCGGCGCGACATTTTTGGGACGCGGATTGGTGGAAGGAGCATTGGCCGGAAGCCGCTTTCCCCCGCAATGGCGGTATCCTGCACGCACTGCTTGACGAGATCCTCGTACACGTGATGCGGCAGCCGATTTTGTCGTTTGACAAGCGGCCCGGCGCGGAACCCAATCGCGCGTGGTGGAGGGGAAACACAGGGGAGGCCGGCTGGTTCATTTGGGGTTACGAGTCGCTGTGGATGCCCGAGTCGCTGCTCGAGAATGACGACTCCCAGCAGCGCCTCGCCGACGCGTTGTTTGCAAGCTCGCGGATTTCCGGTGTCGATCTGCACTTCAATAAGGGACTCGCCGGAGCGCCGCCCGACGCGATCGCCGGAGCGAAGGATACGGCGATGAATCCGGCGGTGCTGACCGCCTTCGCTCTGGTGATTGTCGCCGACGGCCAGGGACCCGCATATCCGGGAATTCCGGGGCATGAGCCTTCGGTAGTGAAGGGCCGGAAGGCCGCGGCGCGGATTGATCAGTGCGTGAATCAACTTCGCGCCGTCACGGGGGAAACCGGAGCGTACTGGAGCGAGAGCAATTACTTCGAGAAGGGATGGCAACAAGCCTACTGGGGAAGCAATTATCCACGCCTTGCTGAAATCAAAAAAAAATACGATCCCGATGGACTGTTCTTCGTACACAACGGAGTCGGATCGGAGCAATGGAGCGCGGACGGTTTCACGAAGCTATGAACCGTAGCGCTCAGGTTGGGTGATGGCGGCGGAATGGAAATGCGTGTTTGAGACCCGGTCCGCCGGCGCAGCGTTTCTATTCGATAAGCTCCCGGCGTGGCCGATCGAACGGAACAGCGTCGGCAGCGCACGATAGGCGCGGATTGCGGGATCTTCGGCGCAGATTCGGATAGCGTCGCTGAACTCGCGGGCGAGATCGAGGTTGATCGCGTTGGCGGCATGCGGGCGGTTGAAAGGAATGCCGGCGAGGCCGCCGAACTTGTCGAAAAGCAGGGTTGAACACTCGAGGTGCACGTGCGTTCCTTTGCTCAAGCGGCGGGGGCGGCCGCGATCGATTTGTGCCAATCGGCGATCGCGCGGCCGATTTCATGGGGCGAATCTTCCTGGATGAAATGAACGCCGCGGACGGTCACCTCGCGCTGATTCGGCCATCGCCGGCAGAACTCGCGCTGTGCGCCGGTAAGAATCGCTCCGGGATCTGCGTTGATGAAGAGTTTCGGGACAGCGCTCGACGCAAGCCATCCCGCATACGCGTTTGCGATAGCGACCACGTCGGCGGGTTCGCCGTCGATCGGGATTTCGCGCGGCCAGGTAAGCGTCGGGCGGCGCGACTCACCCGCTTCGCGAAAGGGCTTGCGGTACGCGTCCATCTCGGCGTCGCTCAATTTGCGCAGTACGCTGCCGGGCAGAATCCGCTCGACGAATATATTGCGCTTCAGGATCAGGTCTTCGCCCGCCGGCCCGCGGAGCGACTTAAAAAGCTCGACGGCGGACGGTGACCATTCCGACCAGGTCAGCGGCCGCACGATCGCTTCCATGTAGGCGATGCCGCGTACGCGTTCGGGATGGCGCCGCGCCCAATCGAAGCCCAGCGCGGAGCCCCAATCATGCACGACCAGGGTCAGCTTGCCGCTTGGGAGCACGCGCTCGAGAAACGCGTCAAGGTGTATCGCGTGATCGGCGAAACGGTAATTTCCGGTTGAGGATTTTCCCGACGCTCCCATCCCGATCAGATCCGGCGCGACGCATCGCGCGATCGGTGCGAGATGAGGAATTACGTTGCGCCACAGGTAGGAGGAGGTCGGATTGCCGTGAAGAAAGACAACCGGATCGCCGGCGCCCACGTCCGCATAGGACATCGAGGTTGCGAGCATCTGGACGCGCCGGCGCGGATGCGGATCGGCGGAGGAAATATCGTTGTCGTTCATCGGGGGCGGTTCCTCGATACGGATCGAGACATAGAAGCTTCAAGCGCCAAGCGCAAGCGCGATTTGTTTGACTTGCGCGTCTCGCGGACCGCGATGCACAATCGCGACAGACGGCCGATAGGGCGGCGCGGAGGAAATCGCGATGGCGGAGCGCAGGCGGAAATTCTGGGGATGGGGCTACGAAGACCAGGGCCCCAACCTGGAGCAGAAACAGCATCTGGCCGCGCGGATGGCAAAGCGGTTTGGTCTTGGTACGCTCGAGCTCACGCCGCCGCCCGCCGAAAGCGAGCTTAAGCTGCGCGCGCCGCGAGTATCGGCGCCGGATTCGCTTGCGGATATCTGCGTGTCGTCGGCGTACGAGCGCGTGCTGCACAGCTACGGGCGTGACTTCCGCGATCTGGTACGAATTTTCCGCCGCGATTTCTCGAATCCATTCGACGTCGTCGCCTATCCGCGCGACGAAGCCGACGTCGTGCGGGTCCTCGAATGGTGCGACGGCGCAAAGCTCGCCGCGGTACCCTTCGGCGGCGGCTCGAGCGTGGTCGGCGGGGTCGAGCCTCCCGCGCGCGGCGACTATCGAGGCGCGGTGTCGATCGATTTGAGCCGTCTCGGGAAGGTGCTCGAGGTGGACAAGCTGTCGCGTGCGGCGCGGATTCAGGCGGGAGTTTTGGGACCCGCGCTCGACGAGCAACTGCGTCCGTATGGATACACGATCCGGCATTTTCCGCAGTCGTTCGAATTTTCAAGTCTCGGAGGTTGGATCGCGACGCGTTCGGGCGGTCATTTCGCGACCAACTACACGCATATCGATGATTTCGTCGAGTCGCTCAGAATTGTAACGCCGACCGGGATAATTGAGTCGCGCCGGCTGCCCGGGTCCGGCGCGGGGCCGAGTCCGGATCGGATGTTCATCGGCTCGGAGGGAATTTTGGGCGTGATCACGGAGGCGTGGATGCGGCTTCAGGATCGGCCGAAATTCCGCGCCGGCGCTTCGGTGACATTCAAAGATATTTTTGCCGCCGCCGAGGCGGTGCGGGTGATCGCACAAGCGGCTCTGTTCCCGGCGAACTGCCGCGTGCTCGATCCGGGTGAGGCGCTTAACTCGGGAGCGGGCAACGGCGAAGAGGCGGTCATGGTGCTCGCCTTCGAGTCGGCGGACCATCCGCTCGACGCGTGGATCGCAAGGGCGGCTGAAATTTGCAAGGCATACGGCGGCAAGGTGCCTGATGACGCGATTAAGACGCGCACCGAAGCCGATGCGACGCACGGCGGCGCGGCGGGCGCGTGGCGCAACGCGTTCCTCAACGCTCCCTATCTCATGGATACGGTCGCGGCGCTCGGAATGGTGAGCAATACGTTCGAGACGGCGATCACCTGGGATCGCTTCGCCGACTTTCATCGCCAGATGACGCAATGCGCGACGCAGGCGGTGAAGCGGGTCTGCGGAAAAGGCTCGGTGACCTGCCGCTTCACGCACGTTTATCCCGACGGGCCGGCGCCGTATTACACGATTCTGGCGTCGGGGCGGCGCGGTTCGGAAATCGAGCAGTGGGACGAAATCAAGGCGGAGATTTCCGATCTGCTGATCAAACTCGGCGGCACGATCACGCATCATCACGCGGTCGGCCGGTATCATCGCCCATGGTACGACCGGCAGCGGCCGGAAGGTTTCGCGCGCGCGCTCAGAGCGGCCAAGCGCGAACTCGATCCGCACGCGATCCTGAATCCGGGCGTGTTGATCGATCCCTGAAGGGGGCTCCGCTAATCGTCGATGCTTAGTTTCTTGCGCGCCTGCTCGCTCATCAGGTGCGGCGTCCAGGGAGGATCCCACACAATTTCGACGATCGCGTCGTCGCAGCCGGGCATTCCGAGCAGCTTGTCCTGGATTTCCTGCGTGATCATCGCGCCCATGTGGCATCCGGGCGCGGTCAGAGTCATCGTGACGTTGATTACTCCGCCGTTGAGCGCGACTCCATAGACGAGGCCCAAGTCAACGATATTGACCGGAATCTCGGGGTCGTAGCATTCGCGCAGGACCTCGTAAACGTCGGCTTCAGAGATGGCGATTGTGGCGGAGTCGTCCATCGAACACAATGTAGTATATAAGAAGCGGTGCGCGCCCGAAATGGCTCCGCCGAGGTGGATTGTCACATGTCCGAAAACGGCACTCCCAGCAAGGACGACCTTTACGATCAGGCGATCGACCTGTTCGCCGACGATAAGTTCGACGAGGCGATTGCGATGTACAATCGCGCGCTCGAGATCGATCCGAAATTCACCGACGCGGTCCACGGGCTTGCGATGTGCTATCAGGCCAAAGGCGACCTCGACGCCGCGATCGCCGTGACCAAACGTCATATCGCTCAGGACCCGGAAGACATTCTGGCGTTCACGAATCTGAGCATGTTCTACCAGAAGAAGGGAATGATCGCCGAAGCGGAAACTGCCGGCGCCGAAGCACGGCGGCTCGATTGGAAACGGCAACTTCGCGAAGGCAAAAAGTAACCCCAACGCAGACGATAAGATAAGAGGACGCGATGCGGCTGAAAGATAAGATCGTGATGATTACCGGCGGCGGTTCGGGACTCGGGCGTGAGATGGGCCTGACCTTCGCGCGCGAGGGCGCAACCGTCGCGGTCAACGATATCCGCCCCGAGTCGGCGCAAAACGTCGCCACCGAGATCGAACGCGCCGGCGGAAAGGCGCGTCCGTTCGTCGCCGACGTGTCGTCGAGCGCGGCGGTCAAAAAGATGTTTGTGGATTTTATCGCGACGTACGGCACGATCGATATCCTCGTGAATAACGCCGGCATCGGCCGGACCCGCGAAACCACCGAGATCAGCGGCTTACAGGATCTTCCGGATGAAGATTGGCA
>JAJZAG010000376.1 GCA_021799555.1 Deltaproteobacteria bacterium
CTCGGCATCGTCGATTATCCGCGCGCGCTCAGGTTGCAAACCGCGATGGTTCGCGCTCGGCTCGAAGCCGCGATCGGCGACAGCTTGCTGCTACTCGAGCATCCGCACGTTTTCACTCTGGGCCGCGCCGCCGACGAGAAATTTATCGTCACGCCGCGTCCGGGCGTCCCGGTCCATCGCGTTTCGCGCGGCGGACAGGTGACTTATCACGGACCCGGCCAAATCGTCGCGTATCCAATCTTCAAGCTGGAAGGCAACGCACGCGACGTCGCCAAATACCTCCGCGCGCTCGAAGCCGCCGCGCTCGCCGCGCTCGCGCGATGCGATATCGCCGCGGGACGCCGCCCGGGACTTACGGGAGTCTGGGTCGGTCCGCGCAAGATCGCTTCGATCGGCGTCGGAATCCGACGCTGGGTGACGTATCACGGGCTCGCGCTGAACGTCAGCGCCGATCTTTCATACTTCGATTCGATCGTGCCGTGCGGAATCGAAGGATGCGAAATGACCTCGGTCGCGCGCGAGGGGCGGCCGGATATCTCCGTCGCGCAATTCGCAGAATTTCTCGCCGGCGGCTTTCGTGAGACGTTCGGCTACGCCGAGGTCTCTTTCGTCGAACCAGCGAAGTTATGGGCGCTCGTTGACCCAGGCGAATCAATGGCCGAGGATCGGACTATCGAGGGCCGCATCACTTGATTCCCGAGCGCAGACATCCCGACTGGATTAAAGTGCGCGCTCCCGCTTCGCCCGAGTACGCGCGCACGCGTTTGGTTTTATCCGAGCTGAAGCTCCATAGCGTGTGCCAGGAAGCGTGCTGCCCGAATATCGGCGAGTGCTTCTCGCATCGCACGGCGACCTTCATGTTGATGGGCGACGTATGCACGCGCAATTGCCCTTACTGCGCGGTCGCGCATGGCCGCGTCCGCCCGCTTGATCCTGAAGAGCCGGCGCGAATCGCCGAGGCGGCGCTGCGGCTCGGCTTGCGGCATATCGTGGTGACTTCCGTCGATCGCGACGACTTGCCCGACGGCGGCGCGGCGCACTTCGCCGCAACCGCGACCGCGATCAAAGAACGCCTGCCCGCGGCGCGCGTCGAAGTTCTTGTCCCCGATTTCCAAGGCGATCCCGGATCCGTCGATATAGTCGTGCGCTCGCCGATCGACATTTACAACCACAACGTCGAGACCGTGCCGAGCCTCTACCGTACCGTACGCCCCGGCGGAAATTACGCCCGATCGCTCGAAGTGCTGCGCCACGCCAAGGCAGCCTCGCGCGGATTGAGGCGCCAAATCCTGACCAAGGCCGGAGTGATGGTCGGACTCGGCGAGGAACGCGACGAGTTGATGCGTGTGATGCGCGACTTAAGCGGTGTTGGATGCGACATCGTGACGATCGGCCAGTACCTTCGCCCCTCGTCCGAGCATCTGCCGGTCGCGCGCTATCTCCCGCCCGATGAATTCGCCGAGATTCGCAAAGACGCCCTCGCGATGGGCTTTAGCCACGTCGAAGCCGGTCCCCTCGTGCGCAGCTCCTACCACGCGTGGGAGCACGTGCGCTGAAGTCCGCAGGGCCGCGGGATGGACTTCGCGCCCGCCGCACGCGAGAATCCCCGGCTATGGAAAAATGGTTCGATACCGCCCGGTTCGGGATGTTCATCCATTGGGCCCCATGCTCGCAGCGCGGATGGGACGTGTCGTGGCCGCTCGTCGGCGGAATCAACGCGCTCCCTAACGCACAGGTCGTCCCGGTCGATGAATACCATTCGACCGCCGCGACCTTTAATCCCGTAAAATTCGACGCGAGAGAGATCGCGCAACTCGCCCGCCGCGCCGGGATGACCTACGGCGTCCTGACCACCAAGCATCACGACGGCTTCGCGATGTTCCACACGGCCACCTCGGACTACGGCATCGCGCACACCCCATTCAAACGCGACATTGTGCGCGAGTATTCGGAAGCGTTCCGCGCCGAGGGGCTGCGCGTCGGATTCTATTTTTCGCTCATCGACTGGCACCATCCCGACTACCCGGCCTTCACCGAATCCGACAAACCCTACAAGTGGGGCAATTGGCGCCGCGGCACGCCGGACCAGTGGGACCGATTCATCGGCGTGATGTTCGCGCAGATGCGCGAGCTGCTGACCAACTACGGCAAGATCGATCTGCTGTGGTTCGACGGCGGATGGGAACGCACGCCCGAGGAATGGAAAGCGCGCGAGTTCGAGAAAATGATTCGCGAGCTCCAGCCCGGCATCGTCATCAACGATCGTTTGCCCGGATGCGGTGATTACGACTCGCCCGAGCAGGCCGTTCCAGCGGCGCCGCCCGCGCGCGCGTGGGAAACCTGCATGACGATGAACAATAGCTGGGGCTACAACCCCTCTGATCGCAATTACAAATCGCCGCGCAACCTCATTCACACGCTCGAAGAGGTCGCCGCCAAGGGCGGCAACCTGCTCCTCAATGTCAGCCCGACGGGCGACGGCACTCTGCCGGCCGAGCATCGCGAACGCCTCGAGGCCTTTGCGCGATGGATGGCGCGCAATGGCGAGAGTATCGCGGGTACGTCACCGGGCCTCGAACCGTGGCAATTCTACGGACCCTCGACGCGCCGCGGAGAGCGCATCTATCTGCACTGCGTCATGCGCCCGTACGAGTCCGTATCGGTTCGCGGCATCCGCGTGAAACAGGTGAAATCGGCATCCGTACTGGGTTCGGATCAAAGACTGAAGCTGCATCGGCGCGTCGCGGCGCTCGACGCCATCTTCAACCAGGACCCGGTCGGCGAATTGATAATCGACGTCCCCGAATCTCTGCTCGATCCAGCCGCAACCGTAATCGCGCTGGATTTTTGAATACAGCGCGCAATTCAGCGTGCGATTGAAAAGGTCCATTGATACCGCTTGCCGCTGGCGGTGATTGACACGCGGTAGGCGGCGCCTTTTTCCAGCGGGGCGCGCGGGATCACCACCACCGTGCCCTGCCCGTGCAGGATGTTGCGCGCGACTTCCTGCGAGTTGGCGTCGCGATTCGTGTAGCTTGAGAAATCGAAGCCGCACGCGTCGAGCTTGATCGCCGCGCCGCCGCGCGCAATTCGTTCGATCGAATAAGAATTCAATTCCGCGTCGATCCAGTTTCCCGTCATCACGGTGATCGGCAACCCGGTCGGCGCCGCGTAACCCGGGCACGCGCTCAGCGGATTCGGCCATTCGTTGGTGAAGGTTCTCAGATCGAACACGGTGCCGTTGGCGGGAAATTCAATTGGCGCGGAGTATTCCACCCGCGACGGCCCCGGTTCGATTCCGCTCTG
>JAJZAG010000377.1 GCA_021799555.1 Deltaproteobacteria bacterium
GTAAAGTAATACTTTAAGTGTGATGCTGAAACCGCACGGGGCGTGGGGGCGGAGCGATCTATGCCAGATTAGTTCATGGCTGAACAGTTCAGCCTTATGCGCGCGTCAAAAACGTATGAAAATACACGCGTGGAACGAAGCATCCCCATCGCCATCCGAGCCTTCCCCGCGCCGCCGGAATACGCGCGCGGCGCGCTTTGCATCGAGGGCGCGGCGGATTGGCGCGTAGATGGGCGCGTGGAAGCAAGCGGCCGCCTCGCCGCCCGGATTCTTGCGCCGGTGAAAAACCATCCCGCCGGTTGCGGCGGAGCGGGTTCCGCTATCGGTAGCTCTAGGCGGCGGTTGTGCGCACAGCAACTCGTCTCGCAATCGTGGTTTTCCCCCGGTCGGATCGGATCGAGCAAATCCGGCGCTGAAGCATCATCGATTCGCGGTGACGCCCGAGCGCGGCACGTGGTTATCGGAACGATCTTCCTGCGTATCGCCCCTCGCGGTTCGACGCCGGATCGCGCGGCGGCGACAGGACTCGCGAAGGTTGGGAGTATGAGGCCCTCTGCGGCGATACCGAAATTGACGCGCCGAAGCCATCGAACCGAACAAAATCATCCCGCAATCGCGAGCAATAATGGAGTCGGGGATGCGGGAATTTTGATGAAACGAAGCCATCGCGAACCCGCCGCCAGCCGCGGGAGCGATCGGCCCGGGTCGTCACGATCGGCTTTGTCGCGAATCGCGCGGGCGTGCTATGAAGGAACGCGCGCGCGGACGTTGACGGGCGCGCGTAAACCGCGAGCGTTAGAGAGGTGGGTACGATGCCAGTGAAGATCGAGGGGAACTGCGATCCCAAATTCAGCCGGGTCAAAGAGGCGTTCGCGGCGAATTTCGAGTCGGGCGCGGAGGTCGGGGCCGCGGTCGCGCTCGTGCTTGATGGCAAACCGGTCGTGGATCTTTGGGCCGGCCACGCCGACAAGGAACAGACCCGGCCGTGGACGCGCGACACGATCGTCAATGTCTATTCGACGACTAAGGGTCTGACCGCGATCTGTGCGCATCGCCTCGTCGATCAGGGGAAACTCGACATCGATGCACCGGTGGCAAGCTACTGGCCGGAGTTCGCGGCTGCGGGCAAGGAGAAGATCCCGGTTCGGTTTCTGCTATGCCATCGCGCCGGTCTCGCCGCGGTGAGCAAGACGCTGGCGCAGGATTCGCTGTTCGATTGGAATCTGATGTGCGCGGCGCTGGCCGAGCAGAAGCCGTGGTGGGATCCCGGGATGCGGCATGGTTACCATGCAATGACCTTCGGATGGCTGGTCGGCGAGGTGATTCGGCGAATCACGGGAAAATCGCCGGGCAGGTATTTTCGTGACGAGATCGCGCAGCCGCTGGGTCTCGACGCGCATATCGGACTTGGCGCGGAGCACGACGCACGCACCGCGAATATGATTGCGTCGCCGCCGCCGAAGCCCGGCGAGCCGAATCTCTTCGCCGAAGTGCTGAAGAATCCAGAGTCGGTTACCGCCAAGGCTTTTGCGAATCCGCCGGTTCTTGGCGCTCCCGGGCTCGTTAATACGCGCGCGTGGCGGGCGTGCGAGCTGCCCGCCGCCAATGGGCATACCGACGCGCGATCGCTTGCGCGGCTCTACGGAGCGCTGGCGCGCGGCGGCGAGGTTGACGGCTATCGGGTGCTTACGCCGGAGAGTATCGTGCGATGCCACAGCGAGCAGGCGCGCGGGGCGGACGAGGTGCTGTTCATCTCGACGCGATTTGGATTGGGCTTCATGATGTCGCAGCCGGGCGCGTCGCTCGGCCCGAATCCGCGATCGTTCGGGCATCCGGGTGCGGGCGGATCGCTCGGATTCGCCGATCCTGAAGCAAAACTCGGATTCGGATATGTGATGAACAAGATGCAGGCGGGAATCTTGATCGATCCGCGGGCGACGGCATTGATCGACGCAGCGTTCGCGTCGTTATAAGGCAAGCGTCAGATCTAGAGGCCAGCCGCCTGATAGAGGGCGCAGCGCAGCTTGAAGAAGTGCGTCATCGAAGTCATGTAGCGCACGCGCCAGGCCGACGGCATCTTTCCGTTCTGGAGATTTACGTTATAGCGCGAGCCCATCATGCCGTATGCCTTGCGGATGCGGCGGAACAACTCGTCCGACGAACCGGGAGTGACGCCGCCAATCGCTCCGATCTCGGTCATGAGTTCCTTGCTGTATGCGGACAGGGCGACCAGGCTATCGGCGAATAATTCGTCGCCCTCTTTGAGGTGGCTCGAGAACGTACCCTCCATGAACGCCGTCATCGAGGCTTTCTCGCCGACCATCGATCCGTAAATGTAATGCCCAAGTTCGTGACCGAGGGTCGCCGCGACTGCGGCGGGATGATGCGCGGTGTTGATGAAAATTACGAACTTGCTGCTCTCGCCGATATTGGTTCGGCAGAAGAATCCGCGCAGCGAGAGTCCGGCGCCTTGCCGGTAAGGTTCGGCGCGTAACTCGATCTCGCGCGGTCCGAACTTGCGAAACAGCTTATCGATCACCTCGGGGCTGTCCAAATTTTTCCAGCGCCCGTCGTACGACTTGATGTCGCTGTCGATTATCTGAGCGAGTTCGCGGACCAACCTCTGCTCCGGCATCGCGGGCTCCTCGAGATAGTTCGCCGCCAGAACTTTTTTCAGGTCCGAGAGCTGCGCGAGCACGCGTTTGCCCATCGAATTGAACGGCACTTTGATTTCGTTGAGCAGCCGTGAGACCAAGCCGTCAACCTCGCGCGAATTCAGCGCGTCTGGTCCGCGGCTGGAAACCCGTTTGCCGAGGTCATCCGAGAATGGGGCAGCGTTCATACGGGCACCAAGTCTCTAAGCGAGAAGCCCTCCTTGGACGCCAAGGAGTAGTATTATCAGGACTAAATGGCAACACAAACCAATTAACTGCGGTGCAACAACCGCAAGTCGCGTGCCATACCATATATGGATGATCGAGGCCTGCGCACCCCTAAATCCGGAGAGTTGCCGTTTCCCGCCGATGCCATAACGCAACGCCCACGCCAAGCCTTGTCGCACGCCTGACACACTGTCTGCCCCGTGGCGATCAATCCTGGACTCGGCTGCTGACACCGTAAGCCCTATTCGAGGACGGGTTGGCCGACGCATCCCACCAACCGGTGCCTCGTCGTTGTTATTGCGAAGTCAGAGCCTGCCTCACCGTGTTAAGGATGTAGAGGAAATCACGGGTGCTTCTGACTTCACCCATCAGCGCCACCCTCGCGAGCATCTCCATTTCCTGCGTGGTTACGCGCAT
>JAJZAG010000378.1 GCA_021799555.1 Deltaproteobacteria bacterium
CCTGCAAATCGCGCTGATGTTCATTCAGATGTTGCTGACTCCCGCGGACGCGGTCCTGATGGCGACCAGCCGCCATTACGGATACGCCGCGCTCGCGATGGCCGAGGGCGTCCTCAACCTGGCGTTATCGTTATGGTGGGTGCGCTACTGGGGATTGGCAGGCGTGATCGGCGGAACGATCGCGGCTCGGCTCTTGACCAATGGATGGTATATGCCGGTAGCGGCGCTTGGCGCCATCGGCATGAGTGGAAGTGAATTTACGCGCGCCATCGCACAACCCGGATGGGGGAGCATCGCGCGTGAATCGGCTTAAGCGGATGAGCGCTGCGCGCCGGATGCGCGCCTTTGCGAGGCCGCACCGCAAGCGAGCAACGTAATTCCAGCTTGGAACTCCGAGGATTTGGTGGCGCGCCGCGCTTGTCCCGGCTGCGGTGCGCGCCCGGACGGTCCAATCGTCGCGCGGCGTTGCGACGGCCTGGCCTTGCGGGCTTGTCGCGAATGCGGCCTGCTATTTGTCGATCCGGCGCCGACACCGGCGGCGCTGCTCGCGCGCTATCAAAACGGCTACTTCGCTGGCGCTTCGGATTTCTTCAGCGGACAAAACTACTGCGAGGTTCGCGACCGTTCGATCGAGGGCGGCAATGTTACGGGGTACCAGGAAGTTGCGGCCAATTTCGAGCTGCGCGGCAAATCTGTGCTCGATATCGGATGCGCCAGCGGCGCGCTGCTACAGAGCCTCGCCCGCCACGGTCCCCGGCGCATGGTGGGAATCGATATCGCCGAGGAACCGCTCGAGTTCGGACGCACGCGCTACGGGCTCGACTTGCGCTGCGCACCGCTCGATGCGGCAGGTTTTGCCGCAGGCGAATTCGACCTGATTATCATGGTCGATGTGATCGAGCATGTGACCAACCTCAACGATTTCCTGCGCGAGGCTGCCCGATGCCTCGCTAGCGCCGGCGCGATTTACGTATCGACGCCCGACGCGGGTGGTTTGAGCGCGGCCGGCGACCGATGGTGCCATCTCTATCTCAATTACGAGCACCTGCATTACCTGTCGCGCGCGAGCCTCGGCCATCTCGCCAACCGCCACGGCCTCGAAGCCATGAAATTGTGGTCCGAGGGGTATCCGGTTGCGTCGATGCATTACCGGTTCAATGCTCTGCCGCGAACACTGCGGCTGATGCTCGAACCGCACGTCGCGATCCGCAATTCCCTGACTCGGTTCCGCTACCGGCACGCGGCCGAACGCGGACAGGGCGGCCAACTGAACGCGATCCTGCGCCACGTGGCGAGCGCGTGATTCATTGACTATGGCCACATTATCGGCACCGCAGATTGACGCCGCGCCCGCACAAGCGATCGCGCGCCAGCGGCTGCTGGTCGTGATATACGCCAATCCCGACTATTATCCGCCCACGTACAATGCCGTAAAGATTCTCGGGCGCCACTTCCAAGTTACGGTTATCGCACGAAACATGGATCGGCCTTGCTGCGAGTGGGGAGAAATCGAGGTAATCCGAACTGGCGAATATGCCTCAGCTGTTGACAAGGAGACTGCGTCGCCATTGACCAAGCTGACCGAGTATTGGAATTTCTGCGCCACCGTGCGGCGGGCCGTCGCTGAGCGAGAACCTCACGTAGTTTATGCATATGACGCGCACGGCTTCGTGTCGGCGCTGCGAGCGCGCCGTCGGCGTTCGTTGCCGGTAATATTTCATTTGCATGAGCTTCCGGCACTGAAGAATGCGAGCGCCTACTCGCTCCAGAGCTGGATCACGAAGTTAGCCCTCCACCAAACGCGAGCCGCAGCCCTGGTGGTTCTACCCGAGCCGAATCGCGCAAAAATTTGGCTTCAGGCTGCGCATGATACGCGCCAAGCTATGATTGTGCCGAACTGTTCCAGTTTGGATTTCTTTTCGTCCTCTTCCGATCTCAACGAATTGGCGCGAATCCGGTTCGCCTGCCGACGCCTTCTTTGTATCGGGTGGATGGGTGAATCGAACGGACAGCGGGAGGCCGTTCGCGCCGTTGCGATGGTTCGCACCAACGTCGGCCTTATTTTGGTTGGCCCGCACGCGAGCGAGTTTGAGAACGAATTGAACGATCTTGCCCAAAATCTCGGTGTGCAATCCAGAGTCAGTATCGAACAGTGGGTGCCACACTCGGAACTCGCTAGCCGGTTCTCGGGCTGTGCCGTGGGACTGTCGCTCTACAGACCGGTCTCGCAAAACTGGGAATTTAATTCCTCAGCAACCAATAAGGTATTCGAATACTCTGCACTGGGCTTGCCGGTGGTGGTTCCTGATCGGAACAGCTATCGCGAGTTCTTTGCCGGTGATGAATGGGTTGTTTACGCCAATCCGGAGGATCCGGCGTCGATCGCGCGCGCGATCGAGTTCGTCCTCGCCGACCGCGATCGCTATGTCGCAATGAGCCTCGCGGCGCGCCGCGCGCACGAGGAGAAATACAACTACGAGCACGTCTTTGCCCCGGCACTGGAACGGATCTTAGCGATGACGCAGGTCGGTTAGTTTGCGAGTGTTCCCGAAGCCTGATTTCATGAAACACGCGCGACGCGGCGCGAATGGTGGATCATCGCTTGCCTATGCGGGATGGGCGATGTTGCTCGCGGCCCTGGTTACGCTATCGGGATGGCCGCCGGCGTGGATTCGCACCCTTCCCGACGCCGGCGAGTACCGCCAGTTTGCGACCGGCGGACCGGCACTGGTTCACAATCCCTATTCCGAGCGGGTGCTGCATCCGCTGATCGTCAGGATCGTGGCAGCGAGCACGGGCATAAGCATCGACGCTGCGTTTCTGGCGGTTGCGCTGGCAATGCTGGCCGCCTTCGTGTTCGTAATCGCAATGATCCTGCGCGAGAGCGGAGCGCCCGCGGTGACGATCGTGCCGCTGATGTTTACCCCGCTGCTGGTGAATCAGTTCGAGCGCATCTATTTTCAGGACCTGACGCAGTGGACTTTGATCGCGATTTTCTTTCTTGCGTTGATGCGCAAGCGGGTATGGCTTGCGCTCGCGATGCTGTTCCTCGCCTACCTGACGCGCGAATCCACGCTGATCCTTTCGCTCACGGTGATTGGTACGGGAGTCGTGCGGCGTGACGCGCGACTCGCGATCGGCGCGACGCTTGCGACGGTTCTTGCAATCGTAATCGCTTCGAGATTCGGCGCGCGCGGCCTCCCCAATGAGCATCACGTCAACGAGATGGTATTTCTGATCCTCAAGTTGCCGTTCGAGTTCGGACGCAACGTGCTCGGACTTTTC
>JAJZAG010000379.1 GCA_021799555.1 Deltaproteobacteria bacterium
CCCGCCATCGCAAACCCCCCGGCAAGTTGATCAGTCGCGCGGTTCATCCATCGCGTGATACGGACGGTGAGCGGGACCGGCAGGTTTTCGATGCGCCGCATCACGGAGGATTTGAAGCCGTCAAGGCGCGGTTCCTCGATGAAGGTGCGCAACTCGCGCCCGATCCGCGTGTAGCTGGCCAACTCGGTGGTGCAATTGGTGCATCGCGCCAGATGGAAGGCGACTTCCTGGTATTCGTGCGGCTCGAGCGCCTGGTCCTCGAACGCCCCAAGCATCAGGCTAATTTCACTGCATTCAGCCATTGTCGCTCAGCCCTCCGGGATATCCTTCAACAGCTCGCGTAACCGATTGCGCGCATAATGAAGCCGGCTCATGACCGTGCCGCGAGGGCATTGCAGCACCTCGCTGATTTCGTCGTAGGACAACCCTTCCACTTCGCGTAAAAGTATCACGGTGCGATGTTCCGGCGTCAACTCCTCAAGCGCGGCGGTGAGCCGTGCCGAGAGTTCTTTGCGGCTGGCGTCTTTGAATGAGTCGCCTCGGTCGCTAGGCAGCCGACGCATTTCATTTTCAGCATCCTCGCCGCGCAATACTACGTGGCGGCCTTCGCGCCGCCAGAAGTCGATCGCAAGGTTGGCGGCAATCCTGTACAGCCACGTTGAGAAACTCGAGCGCGATTCGAACTTCGACAGGTTCTCGTATGCGCGTACAAAGGTCTCCTGTGCAAGTTCAATCGCATCGTCCTGGTTATGCACCACCGCCAGCGCGACGTTTGCCACCCTGCGCTGATATCGCTCGACCAAGACTCCGAAGGCTTCTGCGTCACCCTTCCTCGCCCGTTCGATGATCTCGGCTTCGTCGCCGTCCTGACGCCCTTGGGTTCCCAATTGCTTAGACGGGGGCAAGGGTGTCGAAATTCAGTCGAATTTTCATTTCCTCCCACCCATTTCGGCCCAATTGTGGCCCCATTTGATATCGGCCTTAAGGGGTACGCGCATGGCGGCAACGCCTTCCATCTCATGGCGGGCAGCCTCGGCAGCCTGTTCGAGGGCGCCTTTTCGCACTTCGAGAAGCAACTCGTCATGCACCTGCATCACGATGATTGCGTCGATGCCGCGGAGTCGAATCTCGCTATGTAGCCTGATCATGGCAAGCTTGATCAAGTCCGCTGCGGTTCCCTGGATAGGCGTATTTATGGCGATCCTTTCCGCTTGCGCTCTCGCCCCGCCGGGTTGTGCGGCAAGCTCGGGCAGATAGCGCCGCCGCCCGTACATCGTGGTGACGAAACCGTCGTGGCGCGCGCGCTCAAGAGTCTGGTCGAAGTAATGGCGCACCTTGGGTAGTCGCTCGAAGTAGCGCTTGATGTAGTCCTGCGCGGCAGCGACCGGGATTCCCAGTTGGGCGGCGAGCCGTTGGGGTCCCATCCCATAGATCAACCCGAAATTAATCGTCTTGGCGACGCGGCGCGCGTCCGGATCGACCTTGTCGGCCTCGACGCCGAGCAGCTCGGAGGCGGTTCGGGCGTGGATGTCTTCGCCGTGCTGAAACGCCTCGATTAGGGTGGGGTCGCCCGACAGATGCGCCAGCACGCGCAAGTCGATTTGCGAATAATCGGCTGACAAAAGCAGGTAGTCTCGCCGCGGCACAAAGGCGCGGCGGATTCGGCGGCCTTCTTCGCTGTGTGCGGGGATATTCTGCAAGTTCGGGTCGGTCGAGCTCAGCCGGCCGGTAGCGGTGAGCGCCTGATGAAAAGTGGTATGAAGTCTCCCGTCGGTGCGGTCGATCAGCGCGGCCAAGGCGTCGGCGTACGTCGATTTCAGTTTCGCGATCGAGCGGTACTCGAGGAGCATGGCAGGCAGCGGATGGGCGGCAGCCAGCTTTTCAAGCGTATCGGCGTCGGTCGAGTAGCCGCTCTTGCTCTTTTTTATACCCTTGGTCGAAAGCCCGAGCGTGGTGAACAGAATCTCGCGCAGCTGCGTCGGGGAGTTAAGATTCAACTTGCGGCCCGCGAGCTCGTAGCATTCGAGCTCAAGACGCCGGAGCTGTTCGCCAAACTCATCGCCAATCTTCTTGAGAGCCTCAGCGTCAATGCCGACGCCCGCAGCTTCCATTTCCGCGAGGATCGGAGCGACTGGCATCTCAATATCGCGATAGAGCGATTCGAGCCCGTCGGTTCGGAGCTTGCCAGCGAGGACCGGGTGCAGCGCTGCGACAATATCGGCACGCGCGTGGGATTCGGCCCGCGCGCCGAGTGGCGCCAGATGCTCGTGATACAGGTCGTCGAGGGAAGGCTCGGCGCGGCCTGAATTCAGCAGGAAGCCGGCTAGCATCGTGTCGAAATCCGCGCCGCGAAGGTCGATTCCGAGCTTCGCGAAGTGGCGCAAATGAGTCTTGAGATCGTGGCAAATCTTGAGCGGCGCCGGCGCGGCGAGAATTTCCGCGATCGCGCCAATCAGATCGCGGCCAAGCACGAACGATTCGGATGGCTCAGAGTCGCCGGCCGCGCGCAGATTGAGCCGTTCGGCGCCGGTTGCATCAACCGACAAATCGATGGCGATCCGCGCGGCGGATTTGAACGCGGCGGCGAGGGCGTCTATCTCTGACGTGCTCGCCGGCGCACTTGACTTGCCCATCGGCAGCTCGGCCTGGCTCGGCGCCAGTTCGGCCAGCATCGAGTGAAACTCGAGTTCGCGCATCAACTCCGCGGCGGCGCGCTCGTCGATTCCCTTCCAGTCGAGATCTGCGAGGTTGATTTCGAGCGGCACGTTGGTATCGATTCGGACAAGCTTGCGCGCAAGCTCAACTTGTCCGCGATATTCGCGGAGCAGCTCCATAATTTTCTTCGCGCCGCGAATGCCGCTCGACTCGACCTCATCGAGATGCCGGTAAAGGTTGTCCAGGTCGCCGAATCTCCGGATCAGCGCGGTGGCTGTTTTCTCACCGATTCCGGGCACTCCCTTGACGTTGTCGATCGTGTCGCCAGTTAGCGCCTGGATGTCAATTAGCGCGCGCGGTTCGACGCCGAAGCGCTCCTTGATTTCGCGCGAGGTAATGCGCCGATCGCGCATCGTGTCCCACAGCGTAACGTGCGGGCCGACGAGCTGCATGAAATCCTTGTCAGCGGTGACGAGGACGGTGTCAATCCGTTCGCGGGCCGCGCGCGCGGCGAGCGTACCGATAACGTCGTCGGCCTCGTAGCCTGCGATTACGACGCTCTTGATGCGCATCGCTTCGACGGCGCGATGGATATAGGGGATTTGGCTGCGCAGGTCGTTTGGGG
>JAJZAG010000050.1 GCA_021799555.1 Deltaproteobacteria bacterium
CGTCGCGTGCGGCAATCGCAACGCCGAGCAAAACCGGAATTGCGGCGGCGCTCAGCGAGAAGATCCGAATCGCCTGAACCCACACCGCGAACGCGCCGGGTCGCGTACCACCGCCGTGGGAAATTGTGCATGCGTCCGTCATTGTGAAATTGCCCCCGACATCTTCGCGCTCGCTAAACGAGGACCTTGCCGTCCCTAAGCTGGGCGATTTCATCGGCGCTCATCCCCAGCAACTCGCGGAGAACCTCGTCTGTATGCTCGCCAATCATTGGAGCGCCAAAGTAGCGCGGCTCGATCGCGCTGAAGCGCACCGGCAGCGTGGGCACGATTCGTTCGCCGACTTCGCCATGCCCGAGCTTTTCAAGCATCCCGGAAGCTAGAAACGCCTTATCCTGCATCAGGTCCTGCGTATTATACACGGGACCAGCGGCGATCTGCCGTTCGCGCAACTTTGCGACCAGGTCTTCGCGCGTAAAGTTTCGGGTCCGTGCCGCGACTTCCGCGTCAAGCGCTTCGACGTTGCGCAGCCGATCGGCAAGACGCGCGAACTTCGGGTCGTCGGCAAGCGACGGCACCGCGAGGATGCCGCACAGCATCCGGAATTCCTCGTCGGTCGAGATCGCGATAGCAATCCACTGATCGTCGCCACTAACGGGATAGACACCATGCGGCGCCATTGCGTCATCGCGATTCCCCACCGGGCCCGGATCGCGTCCGTTCATGAAATACTCGAGCATCGCCTCGGGAATCATTGTCGTCACCATCTCGGCCATCGAGAGGTCCAAATACTTCCCCTGCCCTGTCCGATCGCGGTGATAGAGCGCGGCGAGCAGAAAAAAAACCATTGCGGTGCCGACTGCAAAGTCCGGCCAAGTCCCGCCGATTCCGCATGGAAAGCTGTTCGGGTATCCGGTCAGATGACAAAGCCCGGCGTAAGCCTGCGTGGTCGGACCGAAGCCGACGGTGCGCGCGAACGGTCCGTCCTGCCCCAGGGGGGTACCGGATAGCATGATGATGTCCGGGCGGATTGCTCTCAGGTCTTCGTAACCCAAACCGTACTTCTGCATATTCCCAACGGTGAAATTCTCAGTAACGACGTCGCTTAGCTTGACGAGGCGACGCGCGATTTCCTGGGCCTTGGGATGGGCCAACTGGAGTGCGATTCCACGCCGCGAAAAATTTATCGCGTGGTAGATTCCGCTGCGGTTAAATCCGGGAACCCCATCGGTGCCGGTCAGAAACCGTACCAAGTCGGGCGCCAGCGTGGATTCGACCCGAATCACGTCGGCGCCGAGCGCCCCGAGATAGGCGGTCGCGTGGGGCACGGCGAAAATCCAGCCAAAGTCGAGAATCCGAATTCCCTCGAACGGCAACCGCGTCATCAGATCACCCGCTCGGCGCGCAGGCTCTCGAGTTCGCGTTCGGAGAGTGCTAACCGTTCGACAAAGATTTTCCGATTGTGTTCGCCCAAGCGTGGCGCTCCACGCTTGATCCGCCATGGCGTCGCACTGAACCGGCATGGCGCCCCCGGCATCCGCACCGTCTTCGCGACGGGGTGGTCTTGATCGACGAAAAATCTCCGCGCCCTGTACTGCGCGTTCTCCGCAACTTCCGCGGCCGTATGCACCGGGAAGCACGGAACATGCTCGGCCTGCGCCTTGCGAAACGCGCTGTCGCGCGTCTCGCCCGAAAGCCAATCGATCACTGCCGCCTCGATCGCGTCGATATGCGCTGCCCTCGCGACCGGTGACGCGAACATCTCGCTGTCCATCCACTCGGGACTGCCCATGACTTTTTTCCATCCGCGCCAAAACCGGTCGGTCCCCGCGTTGAAGCTGACCCATCCGTCCGACGCTGGATAGACCCACTGCGCGCCGCGTTTGATCCGCTTGCGCGTGCGCTCATAAATTGGCGCCTCAGGCGATTCGTGCGAATAGACGCCAATGTTCGGCCGCAACATGCTGACCATCGCCAGCCATTGGCTGGAATCAATATGCTGGCCGCGCCCGCTATGCTTGCGATCGAACACCGCCGCCATCGCCGCCGCCGCAGCCGTGTATCCGGTCAAATAATCGGCCTGCCGTCCAGCGGGCTTGAGTGGAGGCTCGTTAGGTGGGTCGGTAACCTGATGCCACGGCGTCTCGAAGCCAACTCCGCTCATATGCGTCGCTACGAGGTCACCGCCGCGATAATCACGGTAGGCGCCATCAGTACCGAAGTACGTTACCGATACGTTGATGAGCTTTGGAAATCGGTCCGCGATCGTGCGCCAACCAATTTCGAGCCGCTCGCATCGCGCAGGAGTGTTCGGATTGAAGACGATATCGGCATCCGCGAGCAGCCGCATCAGCAAATCGCGTGCGCGCGAATCTTCCAGATTAAGGGTCACACCGAGCTTGTTGGTGTTGAGATAAAGATGCAGCCCGCCGGTTTCCAGATCAGGCATCGCATCGCGAAACGGACCGAGTTGACGCTCGCGCGCGCCCGAGCGCGGCGGTTCGACCTTGATTACCTCTGCGCCAAAATCGGCGAATGACTTCGCCGCCATCGCCGCAGCCATAAACGGAATCGTGTCGAGGCACGGCAACTCAATAACCTTCAGGCCGTCAAGCGCCTCGGGCGGTTCTTGGTAGTCCTCGAAGTGCGCCATCAGGATCGCCTTCGTGCGATACGATCGAGCAGTCCAATCAGTTCGCCCATCGACTCAATCACGTGATCCGGACGAAAGTTCGGATGATTTTGCAGATAGTGAACAGACGCGGTTCCGGTCGCCACCGCCACCGACGCGCCGTACCCGGCCTCGTCCGCCGCCATGATATCGCGCGGTTCGTCGCCGACGTATATGCATTCGCGCGTTTCGACCGCTGCGCGCGCGGCGGTCTGGCGCAACAACTCGGTCTTATCGAGCATCTCCTTCATAGAGCTAGCTGTCTGGGTCACAATCTGATCAAGAAGCCGCGCAATCCCCGCTTCCGCGAGATTGTGCGCCAGCGCCTGCGCATCTCCCGGACGGCTTGTGATCACGGCAGTCGCGTAACCGCGGCGCTTGATTTCGGCCAGGGCCTCCGGGACGTGCGGGAGGAGTTCGAGCCTGCCATTGCGCGCGATCACGGCCATAAAATGTGCGAACGCCCGTTTCATATACTCGGGGCGCTTATCATCAGGGATGCCGAGCCAGAGTTCGCCGGTGGCAAGCGCCAGATCATAGCGTTCGCGGGTCAGTTCAGGCTCCTGACCAAAGTCGCGCAGGGTGTTTCGCGCGGCAATATAAAGCGGGCCGTGAATATCGACCAGAGTTCCATCAAGATCAAAGAAAATCGCCTTGAAATCTCGTTTAGACAACCGGGTTATCCCTGCTTTGGCGGACGCTCGGCCGCCGATTCGAGCTGGCTCCCCTTTGAAGCCTTTTGCTTCGACACTTGTCAAGCGTGGCGGAAGCATGCGATCGCGGAGTTCCGGAGGCGTGAGCTTGCATTCGTTCGATACACTTATGCGCCGGGAGCTTTCCGATCATAGAGGAGCAGGTACTCGCGGCGCCCACCGATGACTTTTTTCACGTAGTCGCGCGTCTCGCGATAACCGATATTTTCGACCCACTCGTCGTCGGGACCGGGAAATTTGCTGGCCCAATTTTGCACTGCGTGTTCGCCGCCGTTGTAGGCGGCAACCGCCTTGAACTCATCGCCGCCGAACATCGCAAAGAGACCCTCTAAATACGCCGTGCCGAGCGACACGTTCACCGTCGGATTGTAAAGATCGAGCGCGTCCGGTTGTAGCCCGATTTGCGCGGCGACGCGCCGCGCAGTCGAGGGCAACAGTTGCATGAGCCCCTGTGCGTCAGACACTGATGTCGCGCGCGGATCGAACAGACTTTCTTGACGCGCCAACGCGAGCACCAGCCACGGGTCGAGCGCGCGGCGGCGCGCATCCGCACTGAACAGATCCCAGTATGCGCGCGGATAACGGACTCGTTCCGCCTCGGCGGCGCTAAGGTGGCCGCGCTTTACCATCCGGGACGCCGCGACGATCGCGTCACGCCACGCGTCAGCCATGATCAGGCCGGCAAGCACGAAGGCGTCCAGTTCCCGATTACCGGCGGACTCGGTTTCAAGCGCTCGCAGTTCACCGGCCTCGAGCTCCTTGATGCCGAGCGTGCGCAGCGCTGAGACGCGCTCAAGATGATACCGGACAAGCGCCGAAGTGCTCGACGGCGCGCCGGAGAATGACGGATCGGGAGCTGATGCCGCCGGCAGGTATGGCGCAGCGGCCGCGACGCGCCGGCTCGCGAGCGCGGGATAATAGTTGCTGTCGGTGCTGGCGGCGAGGCGGAGATAGATGACCCGCGCCGCGGCAGCGCCGCCGCTCTTCTCGAGTGATCGCGCACGCCAGTAGTCGAACATGTCACGCTCGGAAACACCCCGCGCACGCGGACGCATCGTGGCGAACATCCGCGCCGCCTGCTCATAGCGCGCAGTCATGTAATAGGTCCACGGCGCGCGGAAACGCGCGTCAGCCGCCGATTCGCTCGAGGGATAACGCGAGTAGAGCCGCGCATACTCGGCGCGCGCGGCATCGTAGTTATGCAGCTCCTCGTTGATCCGCCCGATTCGCAGCATCGCGCCCGGTGCGCGGACGCTTGAGGGGAAGTCCGCGGCGATTCGCCGAAAGGCGGACAGCGCGCGCGTGGTATCGTCCTCGCGCCAGTACAGCATCGCGAGTGCGTAGAGCGCGGAAGCGGCGGACGGTCCGCGCGGCGCTATTGTCAGGTAACTCAGGATTGCGCGCTTCTCGCGCGGCGCATTTCCGCGCGAGGCCTCGGCCTCGAGCCACAATAACTCGGCGCGAATCGGCGTGGGCGGACTTGCGGCGAGCGCGCGCCGGATCTGCGCCATCGCCAATCGCGGCTGTCCTTCGCGGACGAGCAGCGCGGCTTCGCTGCGTGCATAGTCGAGCACGCGCGACGGCGCAAGTGCAGGTTTCGCTGCAAGCATCGCGTAGGCGAGCGCCCGCGCCTGCGCATCGGCTGGCCCGCGAGGGTAGCGACTCCGTAAATCCATCGCCTGCTCGTACGCGTCGTTGTACTGCCCCATCGCGGCCATCGCCTGTGCTTCGACCAAAAGCGCTTCCTGCCCGAGGGCCGTCCCGGACGATTGCGTCGCCGCGTGCGCCGCGACGGAAGCTGCTTCGGACGAGCGCTTAAGTGTCAGCAGTGTGCGCGCGAGTTCGAGATCGCCGCGCGGTGTCATCACGCTCTCTGGATAGAGATCGCGCAGCCGCTCGAAAGCGGCCGCGGCATCGGACAAATCCCCTTGCTCACGATAGGCCGAGCCGAGATAGAAGAGCGCATAATCGGCCAGCACTGGAAAGTGACCGGAAGCATAAGTCAATTTCGGGATTGCGACCGACGCGTCATGCGCGACGTAGGCGCGATAGCCGTCGATGAATTCCTGCTGGGGGTCGGCGGAAGCGTTACCAGACGACGACGTCTGCGCGGCGAGCCCTTGAGCGGCAGGCGGTCCTTGCGCGCGGGCCACATGCGAACACGCCACCGCGCTTGTGCATCCGTAAAGCGCAATCGCAGCGACGATCATCCGTTGCGTGCAACGACGCCATCTGATTTCCATCTGATCGTGGTTAGCGCACGCGGCGCGGCGCTTCAATCCAGATGCGCTAAGAAACCAGTGCGACGCGTGCCACTGGCCCGCCGGACGCGACAGCCGGTATTCTGGGTTGGCTCGTGTCGCCGGTATGCGATCAATGACCTCCTCGTGCAATCGACCCGCGCTGATTCTTGCCTCGGCTTCGCCGCGTCGTCGCCAGCTTCTCGCGGCGGCAAAACTATCTTTCGAGGCCGCCGAGAGCGCGATTGCGGAGCTGCGCCGCGATGGAGAAGGAGCGCGTGATTACGCGCTACGGATGGCGAGCGAAAAGGCGCTCGCGGTCTCTTCCAGTTTTCCACACGCATTGGTGATCGGCGCTGACACGGTCGTCGAGTGCATGGGCGAGGTGCTAGAAAAGCCGGCCGACGGCGACGACGCGCGGCGAATGCTGACGATGCTTTCGGGGCGCACGCACACCGTCATAACCGCATTCGCAATCGCGCGCGGGCGCGAAGTGCTCACCCTTGATGCGGTGGAAAGCACGGTCACATTTCGCGCGCTAAGCGCCGCCGAGATCAACGATTATATCGCCAGCGGCGAACCGTTTGACAAAGCTGGTGCCTATGGAATTCAGGGTGCGGGCGGTGGGTTCATTTCGTCGCTGGACGGCCCCCGGGACAACGTAATGGGCCTGCCGGTCGCGGAGGTCTTGGCCGCCCTGCGGCGAGTAGGATTCGTGCGATGCTGACGCGTGCCGAAATCACCGCACGACTCGCCGACGTGCGCGGGCGTATCGCTGACGCTACGCGCCGTTCAGGTAGAGCAAAGGAGACTGTCACGCTTGTGCTCGCCAGCAAGACCCAATCCCCGGAAACGATTCGGATCGCATACGACGCGGGCGAGAGAAATTTTGGCGAAAACTACGTTCAAGAGGCTGCGACAAAGCGGGCGGCGATGGGTTCGCTCGAGACCATTCGATGGCATCTCATCGGCCATCTGCAGACCAACAAGGTGAAGCTCGCGGTCTCGATTTTCGATTTAATCCACAGCCTCGACTCGGTGCGCCTCGCCACCGCTCTCGCCCGTGCGCACCCGACGCCGTCCGTCCGCGTGCTCATAGAAGTCAATCTGGCGGGCGAGCCGTCCAAGACTGGCGTGGCGCCTGACGCAATTGACGCTTTGATCGATTCCGTGCGCGACAAGGTGGACATTTTCGGGCTGATGACGATTCCGCCCGCCGGTGGCACGCCTGAATCATCGCGTCCTCACTTCGCGCAACTCCGGGAACTGCGCGATCGCCTTGCAGCGCATACCGGGCTTGCGCTAAGCGAGCTTTCCATGGGAATGAGCGGCGACTTCGATATCGCTATCGAGGAGGGCGCCACGATCGTGCGGGTTGGCCGCGCGATTTTCGGCGAGCGGAGGCGATGAAGAAGCTCGGATTTATCGGTGGGGGTAATATGGCCGAGGCGCTAGCCCGCGGCCTGATCGCTCATAAGGTGCTCGGGCCCGGCGACCTGATCGCCTCCGACCCAGTCGCGGCGCGGCGAAACTATCTAAAGCGGAAACTCAAGATCGCCGTTACCGCCGATAACCTCGACGTCATTGGGCAATCACGCACGATTTTGATCGCGGTCAAACCGCAGACGATCGGCGACGTGCTCGAAGGCTTGGCAGCGGCGCTCGGCGCCAACCCGAAGCATCACGTTTTCATTTCGATCGCCGCCGGCGTGCCGATCGCGCGGATTTGCGGCTACCTCGGGCCGCGCGCGCGCGTGATTCGCGTAATGCCCAACGCACCCGCGATGGTGGGCGAAGGGATGGCAGCGCTCGTGCGCAGCCGCGGGGCGAGCCAAGCCGACGAGGCGGCAGCGCTGAAAATCTTCAAGGCGGTCGGCGACGCGGTCGCGCTCCCTGATGAAAAGCTGCTCGACGCCGTGACCGCGCTCTCGGGAAGCGGTCCGGCCTACGTTTATCTTTTCGCTAAGGCGATGATCGATGCAGCCGTCAGCGAAGGGATCGCGCCCGCGCTGGCCTCCGCGATGACGCTAAAGACGCTTCGGGGAGCCGAGGCGGTAATGCGCGGCTCGAAGCTAAGCGCCGCCGAGCTGATCAAAGTCGTCGCGTCACCGGGCGGCACAACCGTCGCCGCGCTCAGGCGGTTCGCCGAGGCCGGCTTTTCTGATATCGTGGCCCGCGCAGTGCACGCCGCCGCCGACCGATCGCGAGAGCTTGGCCGAGCGGGCTGATCGTCCGCACAGAAATCATCTAAAGCTGGAATATACACCCGTGAGCTCGCCCAGTCTGGTTCTTTTCGTCGCGCAAACACTGTCCGGTTTCCTCACAATCTATTTCTGGATCGTGATTATCGCCGCGCTTCTGACCTGGATAGAACCCAATCCGTACAACCCGATCGTCAGGTTCCTGTACTCCGTCACCGAACCGGTCTTCGACTGGGTGCGAGAGCATCTGCCGGTCCTCTTGGGCGGGATTGATCTCTCTCCGATCGTGGTGATAGTGGCGATCGAATTTCTCCAGCAATACCTGATTCCAAAAATCGCGATGCTGTTGATGTACGGCACCGCATGACACCGCGATGGGTTCGCGTCGGAAAGAATTCGGTCACATTCGACGTCAAGGCTCGTCCCGGTGCCGGACGCAGCGCTATACTGGGTGCCGATCACGTTGGACTGATCGTGGCGATCGGCGCAGCGGCGGAAAGAGGCAACGCCAATGACGAACTCGAGCGGTTCATTGCAAAGCTCGCGCAAGTGCCACGAGCCGACGTCACCGTGGTCGCTGGAAGATCGAAGCGCAACAAGTCGCTGCGAATAAAGGCGACGGATCCAAACCATCTGGCCGCCAGATTGTTCGCGCTTGGCAGTCCGGTCTAGTGACCGCCATTGTTTGAGCGGTGAAATATACTCGAAAATGCACGCTTCGCGTTGACAGCCGAGGCGGTGGTGGTTACCTAATCTGTTGGAAGTATCGTGATCGAATCATCACTCGGGTAATCCGAATGCCAATTTACGAATACAAGTGCGGTAAGTGCGGCGTGATTGAGGTAATGCAGCGAATCACTGATCCCGCACTCAAAAAGTGTCCGAATTGCAAGAGCAAGATCGAGCGGCTGGTCTCGCGAAGCTCGTTTGTACTCAAGGGCAGCGGATGGTACGCGACTGATTACGGCAAGAAGACGCCGGAGACACCGGCCCCATCCGAAGGCGCGAGCGCGCCGACTGACGGAGCGACGAATGGGTCCGTATCGAAATCAGAGTCAAAAACCGAGACGCCGGCTGAGGCAAACCCCAAATTGGAGCCGAAGCCTGTCGCCAAGAAAGCTGCGACCGCCAAATCCGCTGACTGATTTTCAGGTTTGCACTGAGCGAGCCGTAGGGTAGCCTGCCCTGCGGCTTTTTTGTTTCAATGGCGGAGCGCGGACACACGGCGCATGACTAACGACGCAGGAACCTTGCGATGCGAGCGCTAGAATTCAACGGCCAACTCACGTTTCGCAGCGATTATCCCAATCCTGTGGTTGCCGTCGGCGAATCCATCGTTCGAGTGCGGCTCGCAGGTATCTGCGGAACCGACCTTGAACTCGCGCGAGGGTACATGAGGTTTCACGGCGTTCCCGGCCACGAGTTCGTCGGAGAAGTCGTTCAAACAGAGAATCTTTCGCTCCTTGGTAGGCGCGTCGTCGGGGAGATCAACGCGGGATGCGGCCGCGCCGAGTGCCGATGGTGTCGCGGCGCGATGGCGCGACATTGTCCGAACCGGACGGTCCTCGGAATCCAGGGCCGCGATGGCGCGTTCGCCGAGATGCTGCGGTTGCCGGACGATAATTTAATCGTAGTTCCCTCGGCGATCCCGGATGAACTCGCGGTGTTCACCGAACCAATCGCGGCGGCTTTCGAGATATTCGAGCAGATCAATCTCGGACGCGATCGCGCGATCGCGGTGCTCGGCGACGGACGTTTGGGAGCGACCGTCGCGCTCACGCTCAGGTCCGAGGGATATTTGCCGATCGTGATCGGCCGCCACGAGAAAAAACTCGATCGTATGGCCGCGATGGGATTGAAGACGCTACGAGAATCCGAAATCGGGGACAAGTTCGAGGTCGTCGTGGATTGTACCGGCAGTCCGAGCGGGATGCGCCGTTCGATTGAAATCGCTGAGCCGCGCGGAACGATTATTCTGAAAAGCACGGTGGCGGCAACCGCCGAAATCAATCTCACCCCGCTCGTAATCAATGAAATCAACCTGGTTGGTTCGCGATGCGGCCGGTTTGCGCCGGCCGTCGATGCGCTCGCGGCCGGACGAATCGATCCGCGCCCGCTGATCGACGGCGAATTCCCGCTCGACCAGGGGCGCGAGGCCTTCGTCGCGGCGCAAAATCCCACCACCTTTAAGATTTTGCTGAGACCGTAGTGCCCCGCCCGAACTCAACAGGCCGCGCAACGCGCCGTCGGAGCCTGATAACGGTTGGAATCGATACCGGCGGCACGTTCACCGATCTGATCGCGATCTTAAACGGCCGCCTGCGCGTGCATAAGGTTCCTTCGACACCCGAAGATCCCGCCGTCGCGGTAATCAGCGGGCTTAACGCAATGCTCGCGCAGGCGCGGCCCGAACTCGTCACATATAGCTCTACGGTAGCGACCAACGCGCTGCTCGAAAAAAAAGGCGCGCGCGTAGCAATTATAACCAACGCGGGCTTCGAGGACCTGATCGAGATCGGACGGCAGAACCGCGACGATCTTTACGCGCTCGCGCCGTCGCGGCCCGAGCCCCTGGTCAGCCCGGCGTTGAGAATCGGAATCGCCGAGCGAACGCTCTTTGACGGCAAAATCCTGCGTCCGCTGACCCGCGCGGAACTCGATCGCGTGCGAAAAGCGGCCAAACGCAGCGGGGCCGAAGCATTTGCGATCTGTCTGCTGCACTCTTACGCAAATCCGAAAAGCGAAGATGCGCTCGCGCGCTCGCTCGCCCCGCTTGATCGCCCGCTCTCCGTCTCGCACCGGATCCTGGCCGAATATCGCGAATTCGAACGCTTCTCGACAACCGTGGTCAACGCCTACGTCGCGCCGCGCATGGCCTCGCATCTGGCCAGTCTTGAGCGGCGTCTCGGCGGCGCAAAATTGCGAATCATGCAATCGAGCGGAACCGCAATCGGTGTGCGACTCGCCCGCACCGAGCCAGTGCGCACAATCCTCTCAGGTCCCGCCGCGGGCGTGATCGGCGCGGCCGCGATCGCGCGCGAAATCGGCACCGACCGCTTCATTACTTTCGATATGGGCGGAACTTCAACCGACGTTTCGCTCTTCGACCAGCGCGCACAACTCCGCACGCTGAGCTATCCCGACGGCTACGCGGTCCGCACCCCGGTTATCGATATCCACACCGTCGGCGCCGGCGGCGGCTCGATCGCGCGCCTGGACGCGGGCGGATCGCTGCGGGTCGGCCCGCAAAGCGCCGGCGCTAATCCCGGACCAGCATGCTACGGCCGCGGCACGGCGCTCACTGTGACCGACGCCGACCTCTCAGCGGGGCGGCTGATTGCGGATAAGTTTCTGGGCGGTGCGATGCGCCTTTACCCCGAGCGTGCGGCGCAGGCGCTCGGTCGGCTCGCGCGCGCGATGAAAACCGCACCACTTGAGGCCGCGCGCGGCATTATCCGGGTCGTCAATGCAAACATGGAACGCGCAATCCGCGTGATTACCGTCGAGCGCGGCTACGACCCGCGCGATTTCTCCCTGCTCGCGTTCGGCGGCGCAGGCCCAATGCACGCCGCCGAGCTTGCGCTTGATTTGGGAATCCGCCGCATCGTGATGCCGCGCAATCCGGGATTATTGTGCGCATGGGGCGCCGTGGGTGCTCCGCTTGGCCGTGAGTACTCGCTGACCGTGCGCGCGGTTAATCCGAGCTTCCGCGAGTTGGTCGCGCGGACCTCCTCGATGCGCCGGCGGGCGAAGGCGGAACTGGTTGCCGAAGGCGCCGCGGCTAAAGAGATCGGCATCGAAACCCGCCTCGACATGCGTTACCTCGGACAATCCTACGAACTTGACCTCGAGCTCGCTCCCAACTTTATCGCCGCGTTTCACGCGGCGCATCGGCGAACCTTTGGGCACTCGGCGCCGGGCGCATCGGTCGAGGTGGTCAATATCCGCTTGCGCGCGCATGCGCCCGTGAGCCGCGTTCCCACCGCCCAAATCGCGCCGCAACACGGAGCGCCGTCGCCGATTACGCGCCGGCGGACACTTGTCGGGAAGCACGCCCGCGAGGTGCCGGTCTATTCGCGCGAGTCACTCGGCGCCGGGGCGGCGATTCGCGGTCCGGCGATTATCGTCGAACTTAGTGCGACTGCTTACATCGCGCCGGAATTCACGATGCGTACGGACGGCCACGGCAATCTTCACCTGGAGCTGCGCTGATGAAGCTCGACGCTGTGTCGATAGCGGTGATGAATAGCCGCCTGTCCGCGATCGCGGAGGAGATGGGCGTAGTCCTCGGGCAGACCGCGTATTCGCCCAATATCAAGGAACGGCGCGATTACTCGTGTGCGATCTTCGACGCGCGCGCCGAAATGATCGCGCAAGCGGCGCACATTCCCGTGCATCTCGGCTCAACCCCTCTGTCGGTGCGCGCGGCGATTGAGCGGCTCGATCTCCGCCCCGGCGACGTGGCCGCGCTCAACGATCCGTACGCGGGCGGAACTCATCTCCCCGACTTGACCGTGGTCGCCCCGATCTTTCTGGACCGCGACCGCCATCCGTTCGCATACGCCGCCAATCGCGCGCATCACGCCGATATCGGCGGGATGGCGCCGGGCTCGATGGCACTGGCGACAGAGATCTACCAGGAGGGCTTCCGGCTACCCCCGGTGAAAATCGTCGAGGGCGGAACGATCTCGCGCGATGTACTCGCGCTGTTTCTCGCCAACACTCGCGTCAGCGAAGAGCGCGAGGGCGACTTGCGCGCGCAACTCGCCGCGCTGAGCGTGGGCGCGGATCGGATGCGCACACTCGTCAATGCGATGGGGCGCGCGCGCGTCGCGGCGGCGATGGAGACGCTCAAGAGTTACTCGGCCCGCCTCATGGCGGCCACGATCCGCGCGCTGCCGGACGGAATCTACCGCGCCCGCGACTATCTGGACGACGACGGCGCGGGCACGGCGCGGATCCCGCTCGAGGCCGCGATCAGAATCCGCAGCGGGCGCGCGACAGTCGATTTCACCGGGTCGGCGCCGCAGGTACGCGGTTCGGTTAATGCAAATTACGCGATCACGCTGTCCGCAACTTTCTACGTGATGAAATGCCTTGCCGCCGAGGCAATGCCCGCCAACGAAGGCTTGATGCGACCGATAGAGCTGATTGCGCCGCCCGGGTCGATCGTCAACGCGCTTGCGCCCGCGGCCGTCGCGGGCGGCAATGTCGAGACCTCGCAGCGCATCGTCGATGTTCTATTTCGGGCGCTCGCCAAGGCCGCGCCGCAGAGGATTCCGTCCGCGAGTTCCGGGTCGATGTCCAACCTGACGGTCGGCGGCTACGATCGCTTCCGCGCGCGCCATTTCTCCTATTATGAAACGATCGCTGGCGGCGCGGGCGCCGCGCCCGGGAATCCGGGCGCCTCGGGAATTCATACCCACATGACCAACACACTCAACACGCCGATCGAGGCGCTCGAAGCTTATTACCCGATGCGGATCACCGAGTACCGGATACGGCGCGGCTCCGGCGGACGCGGGCGAAATCGCGGCGGCGACGGGTTAGTGCGCGAACTCGAATGCCTGGTCGATTCGAGCGCCAGTCTCCTGACGGAGCGGCGCACGATCGCACCGTACGGACTGGCGGGTGGTGGCAACGGCGCCAAGGGCGCGAACTATCTCATACATAAGGGACGCCGCAGAAAGCTCCCTGGCAAGACCAACTCGTCTCTCGTTGCCGGCGATCGCGTCAGAATCGAAACTCCCGGCGGCGGCGGATGGGGCCGGTAGCGAAATTCCTCACCAACCCCCAGCCAGGGAATTGAAGACCTCGCAGGCCAGCTTCGCGCAGACTTGCGGCGTTCCCTACACGGCGGATTACGCCGGAGAAAAACGCATATCGTTACCGTGCGCGCGGCTGCCGCGCGGGATTGATACGCCGTAATGCGCGGCGGCCAGCTTCGCACGCAAGCTCAGAAGCTCCACCGCCGCGCTTTCATTCAGATAACGCCCTGTTCCTTGAGGCGGCGGCGCGCCCTTTCGTCAATGCCGAGCGCTTCCAAAATTTCGTCGTTATGCGCGCCGAGCGCGGGGGCGCCGGTGCGAACACGCGTCGGGGTGCGCGAAAATTTTGCGGCCGGTCCGACAATCGGCGCGCGCGCGTCGCCCTCCTGCGGTGTCGGCTGCAGCATGTCGCGTTCGAGCACATGCGGGTCGCGCGCCGCTTCGGCGTAGGTGTGGACGGGTTCACAGGCGATCGCCTCACGCGCACAAATCTCAACGACCTCTTCGACGGTCTTCTCGCTGCACCACCGCGCAACCATCGCGTTGCACTCCGCGCGATGCGTTATCCGCCGCGCAATTTGCGCGTACTCAGGATCGTCGCCGAGTTCGGGCCGTCCGACCAGGCGCGATAGAACTTTCCAGTGCGAATCCAGCAACGTGCCCAGCATCACGATTCCATCTCGGCAGTGAAACGTGTTGGTGGGCACCGAAAATCCAAACTCGTTGCCCATCCGCGGCGGCGCAATGCCGAGCGCGCCGAGGGTCGGATAACCGTTGGACTGAAACAGCATCGCGTCGAGCAGCGCAATATCGCAATGCTGTCCCTCGCCCGAAATCGCGCGGTAGCGCAACGCGGCGAGCGCCGCGATCGCGCCGTGCAGACCGGCCAGGTCGTCGCACAGGAAGGTTGGCGCTTTGGTGGGAGCGCCATCGACCGCTCCGTTGAGCGACATAAATCCCGACAGCGCCTGCGCGAGCGGGTCGTACCCGACGCGATCGTGAATCGGGCCGAACTGGCCAAAGCCGCTGATTGACACATAGATGATGTCGGGCTTGATCCGGCGGCAATCGGCGTAACCGACGCCCCATTTGTCGAGCGTCCCGGGCCGGAAATTTTGTACGATGATATCGCTTTGCGCGGCGAGCTGGAGAAAAATTTCGCGGCCCCGCGGCTTGCGCAAATCGAGCGTCAGGCCACGCTTGTTCCGATTCACGGTCGCCTGCGCAAAGCTGACCGGAGGATTGGTGCCGGGCAAAAAGGGCGGCAAGCGGCGCGCGACTTCGCCGGCCGGATCCTCGACCTTGATCACGTCGGCGCCCAGGTCAGCGAGCACGCACGCGCACATCGGACCCGCCCAACTGGTGGTCGCTTCCAGCACCCGGATGCCGGCCAGCGGGCCCGTAATATCGCGCCGCGCGCCGCGAAAAAACGCGGATTTCTGCATCGCGATGCCTCCGTCGGTTTCGTGCGCGAATCCTACTGTGTAACGATGCCGAGCGACAACCACGCCGATAGCGCGGTTGCCGCTGGGAGAGCTATTTTAGAGCGATGGCGGAAGCCCATTTTTACGTTGGCGTACATGGCGTGATTGCGAATCGCGGGCGTATTCTCGTGCTGCGCCGGGCATCGACGATGCGCTACGCTCCGGGCGCGTGGGATCTTCCGGGAGGACATCTCGCGCTCGGCGAAACCGCCGAGCAGTGCTTACTGCGCGAGGTAAAAGAAGAGACCGCGCTCGATGTTGCGATCGAAGGAGTACTCGGCATCAATACGATGGCCGGCGAACCTTACGTGCAGGTGATTTACGCGTGCCGGCTGAGCGTCTACCAAGGCATCAGGCTTAGGCCCGACGAGCACGACGCCTCGGCGTGGGTAACCTCTGCTGAACTCTCATCGCGCGGCACGATTCCTTATCTGGCGG
>JAJZAG010000380.1 GCA_021799555.1 Deltaproteobacteria bacterium
CGTCAACAGCCACGCCACCGCCTCGGCGATTTCCTCGGCGCGCGCCTTGCGCCCGACTGGCTCGACTTGATCGAGCCGTCCCGCCAGCTTGGGCTGTTCGGCGATCATGTGGGCGACGAGCGGAGTATCCACCACGCCCGGGCAGACGTCGTTGATCCTTATCGAAGCCCGCGCGTACTCGATAGCGGCGCACTTGGTCAACCCGACGACACCATGCTTGGCGGCGGTGTACGCGGGCATCGAATGCGAAGCGACCAATCCCGCGGCGGAGGCGGTATTGACGATTGCCCCGCGTGACTTTTGCGCAAGGAACTGGCGAATCTCAGCGCGCATGCACAGCCACACGCCTTTCAGATTGATTGCCATGATCCGGTCCCACTCATCTTCGGGATAGTCGGCGGTTTTGCGCTGTGCGCCTGCGATGCCGGCGTTGTTGAACGCGCAATCGAGCCGACCGAACTTTGAGACAGCGGCCGCAACGAGCGCGTCCGCGTCAGCCGCGCGCGCCACGTCGCATTTGATACAGTCGGCTTCGCCTCGATTTTCACGAATCATCCTGACTGTTTCGACTGCGTCAGGCTCGGAGACATCGCCGATCATCACGCGTGCTCCTTCGCGCGCGAGAACTATTGCCGCCGCACGTCCGATGCCCGAACCGCCTCCGGTAACAATTGCGCTCTTGCCGGCCAGTGTAAGCACTGTCGTCTCTCCCGCCTTTTCAGCTACGCCACGGTTCGACGAGAATTTTCGCATGACGCTCGGGCGAACTCAGATCTTCGAATGCCTGCGCCACACCCTCTACTCCAACCTTTCCTGTGATCAGCGGGTCGCCGTTGATGTTTCCCTGCGCGAGGTTGAACAGCGTCTCGGCGAACTCTTCGGGTGTATAGCCGAGCACAAACTGCACGTTGAGTTCCTTGCTGATTCCAAGCATCGGCTCGAAGGAATCCCGCTCCATGCAGACGCCAACCACGACAATCCGCGCACCAGATTGCGAGCCGGTCATGATTGATTCGATCACTCCGGGTACGCCTACGCACTCGAAAATCACCGAAGGACGCAGCGCCGGCCCGCGTGTCCACGGTTGTACCGGCGGCGCTTTCGAAGCGTCGGCATAGACGGCGGCTTCCTTCCAGGTTTCGAACGCCGATTTCTCTTTTGGATCGACTACGATATCGGCGCCCATCTTGAGCGCGAGTTCGCGCCGGCGCGGTGAAAAATCCGCGGCCACAATCGGGTGTTGTCCCTTGAGTTTAAGGGCGGCGATTACGGCCAGCCCCACCGGGCCGCATCCGATCACCAGCGGCGCGTCGTCCGGTGTGAGCCGCGCCTTCTGCACGGCGTGATACCCGACTGCCATCGGCTCGGTCAGCGCCGCGCGTTCGGTTGATAACCCGTTCGGAACCTCGAGCAGCAGGGCCTCGGTCAGACGCATGTATTCGGCGTAACCGCCTGGATTATCGTTCGAGTAGCCGACTGCTTGAATTCCATTGGGGCGAATCAATACCGGAAAGGAACAGACGCGCGTCCCCGGCTTGAGGCGTCGCTGGGTTCCGGAACCGAATTCGGCGACCTCGGCGCAGAACTCGTGGCCCATCACCACGTCACGCTTCAAGTCCATCACAAACGCCGCGCCCGCCCGCTTCGAGCTTTCAACCAGCTGTTCCGCGTGTTTGAGAGCGTGGAGATCCGATCCGCAGATTCCGCACGCGAGGGTCTTGACGATGACTTCGCCAGGGCCCGGTTCGGGCGCGGGAATATCGGCGACGACGAGTTTCTTGTTTCGCATTACGGCGGCACGCATTGGACCAAACTCCTTGCGGTAATATTGTGCGAGCGCCTCAGCGCACGCGGGCCTTTACTCTACCAAGCCGGCGACAGAAACGGTAAAGCCCTTCGCAAGTGACCTGACGGGCGAAGGCTGGCCGCGGTTCACGCGATGCGCCTATGATGTGCGGCAAATTGTCCGCGCGGCGGATTCCAAAAGGAGCAATTGATGGGTCGCAGGATCCTTTTGATCACCACGGATCAGCAACGCTACGACGCGCTCGGATGCAACGGTGGCAGGATCGCGCGGACGCCGGCCGCCGATGCGCTCGCTGCCGCCGGCATCAACTATCGCCGGGCGCATAATCAGAACACGGTCTGCATGCCGGCGCGCTCGACGATGATCACGGGACAGTACGTGCGAACCCATGGCGTGTTCTCGAATGGCGTTCCGCTTCCGACCGACGCCCCGAGTGTCGCCCAATGGCTTCACGACAAAGGCGGCTACCGCACCGCGCTCATCGGCAAGGCGCACTTCGAACCGATGTTCGATCCGGGCCAGAGATGGTTCGAGAACCGCATGGCCGACGAGGGAAAGTTCGGGCCGTATCGCGGCTTCGAGCACATGGAGCTCGCGATGCACGGGCCGATGGGGCGCTGGCACTATACCAAATGGCTTCGCGAAAATTTTCCCGCCGAAGTCTCCGGGTTTGTCACGATGCTCAGTGCGCGCGGCGGCGGGGACACCGGTGCGCCGGAAGTCGCGTACAATCCGGTGCCGCGCGCCCATTATCATACCGATTGGGTCGCGGACCGCACGCTGGCGTACATCAATCAGCTCGATCAGAACGAGGATTGGTTCATCTGGATGAGCTTTCCCGACCCGCATCATCCTTTCGATCCGCCAGCCGGCGAAGCGCGGCGTATCAATTGGCGCGATTTGGAGCTGCCACCGGGGCATCCGGGCTCGCGCGAGAAGATCGAAAAGGTTCTCAGCCAGAAGCCGCGCCATTGGCTCGATTGGTACACTGGCCGGTTCGGCAACGATGAAGGCGGCGCGATGACCTTCGTACCATGCGAGATGACTCACGATCAGGTCCGCGAGATCAACGCGCTCATTCACGCAAAAAACGAACTAATCGACGAAGCATGCGCGCGCGTAATACGGCGTATCGCCGAGCGAGGATGGGACCGCGATACCGACATCTTTTTCACTTCCGATCACGGAGAGCTGCAAGGCGATTTCGGCCTGATGTTCAAGGGGCCGTATCACGTGGATGCGCTGATGCGCGTGCCGCTCATCTGGAGGCCCGCGCCGTCGGCGGGAATTGCTCCAGCGGAGATCTCCGAACCGGTCGGCCATCTCGATCTGGCTCCGACCTTCTGCGAGATCGCCGGCGTGCCGCGGGCTGACTGGATGCAGGGTGCCGCGCTGCCGACCCGTCCCGGCCCTGGACGCGAGCGAATCATCACTGAATGGGACAGCCAGTTCGCACA
>JAJZAG010000051.1 GCA_021799555.1 Deltaproteobacteria bacterium
CGTGGCTGCGTTCCTGTGCGTGCTGACCGCGATGGAGATAACCGTCTTCTATGTTCCAGCGCTGAAGTCGGTGATCGTGCCGGTTCTCCTTGTACTTGCGGCGGCGAAATTCGCGCTGATCGCGATGTTCTTCATGCATCTCAAGTACGATAGCTGGGCGCTCAGCGCGTACTTCCTATTTCCGCTGTTTATTGCGTTTCTGCTGTTGTCCGCGCTGCTGATGCTGTTCGCGTATTTAGCGCATCACATGGGATGAAGCTCAATTCCAAGAACCGGACGGAACGTTAATCTCAATGGATATCGACGATCTTCTGGGCGAGCATCCAAGCATTCCGATCGGAGTTGCCGCGCTCGCGGTACTCTATTGGCTTGGGTGCCGGCTTTGCGGCCGCCGCCCGACGCGCGGACAGGTAGGATGGTTCACCGCGGCGCTTGCGGTGATTCTCTATACGCACACCGAACTGGACGAATTCGCCGACAACCGGATTTTCTTCATGCATATGCTCCAGCATCTGGTGCAGGCGTTTGTTATTCCGCCGATGCTGCTGATGGGGACGCCTGACTGGATGCTGCGGCCCTGGGTGCTGAGCCGCGCCGTCAAGCCAGTGGCCCGAATTTTTACCAATCCGGTCGTGGCATTTTTTCTATTCTCAGCGGTGTTCGTGACCGCGCACTTTCCTCCGATCTTCGACCGCATGTGCCGCGACGAAAACTTCCACATCTTCCTTCACCTGTGCTTCATGACTACCGGGGTCTTGCTCTGGTGGCCGATTCTGAGTCCGCTGGCTGAGCTGCCTCGGCTTTCCTACCCGGCCCAGATTCTTTACGTATTTCTGCTGATGATTCCGATGACGGCTGTCGCGGCGCCAATCACGCTCGCGACCCACGTAATCTATCCGTGGTACCTCGAAGGACCCCACGGCTGGGGAATCAAGCCGATGGAAGATCAAATCCTTGGCGGACTCCTGATGTGGATCGGCCAGGGAACCTATCTGATGGCGGTGATGACGATCATCTTCTATCGATGGTCGCGCAGCGAAGAACGTAACGAACCCACCGATGTCGCAGCGCTGCCCCGTCCGCCTCTGCGAGTTCTGCGTCCGCGCCCACGCACGTAGCGGAGAACTTATTCCGGCAAAATCCGCAGCGCCGATTGGGCGGCTGCTGCGGGAACCGCGGCGCGAAACGCAAAGCTAAGTGTCCACATTGTCGTGAGAGCGTAGGCTGCGCCGCCAGCCGCGCCAAGAATCGCTCCGGCTTGAATCGTTCCAAGCGACCCGGCCATGAAGCCGGCAATCATCACGGCGACGCCTGCGTTGAATGCGCCGAACACGAACCATCGTGTGCGCATAACCGACAACTCCGCAATCGTGACCGCTGCCCATCCGCGTCCTTGACGCGCGCGTGCTACGAACCCCGGGAATAGCTGATACGACATCCCGATTATGAAGTTCGAGAAAAACCCCAGCAGGCCCGCAAGCGCATAGCCGGGGGCTATTCTTGCGCCCCAGTAGCTGTCGCCTCCGGTTAACGTCAGCGCGATCCCCAGCGCGATTGCGACGGCGAGTCCGGCGATCCCGGCAAGAGCATGGCGCGGCGTCCAACCGAGCGGCATCCTTCGCCGCGCGACCATCCGTCCGATAATCACAACCCACCAGACAAGGGCGGCAGCCGTTGTAACCGCGAATATCGTTTCGCCTCCAAGCCCGAATAGCAGCGAGACTGCAAGAGCACTCACCGAAGCAGCCAGCGCGTAAAGTTGCCAGAGCGCATGGCGCGGCAGCGGCACCGTCGGCAAAAGAAATGCCGGAAGCATCCGGTACGATACCGCGCAGATCGACATCGTGACCCATCCGATCGCGGCCAGATGTGCGTGACCGGAGATATTGGTGAGGACGTTTCCGCCAAGAAAGTCGTAGGTTTTGTCGATTCCGAGCAGGGTGCCTAGGCTCGCGGTCGTAATCAGGAAGCCAAGCGCAAGCATCATCCCGGTCTCTGCGACGCCACTTCCAAATTGCGCCCACAGACAGGGAGCGAGATTCGCTGCGAACATGATGATGCTGATGACGACCGCGATCGCCGCCAGCCATAAGCCGAACCACGCTCCGAGCTCGAAGTGCGCGACCATCCCGGATACGCCGATCGCAAATATCGCAAGCTGCGCGTAAGCGACGCGTGGCCACCGTATCGGAACCCGCGTGAGCGCGGGTACGTAGCGGTACATCACCCCCATGATTGCCGCCGTAATCCATCCGAGCGTGAAGGTATGCACGACCGCAAGAACAACAGCCTGGTAGAAAAATTCAGCCACGTATGGCGCCGCGAACGGCATCGCGCACACGCCAATCAGGAAGAAAAAGACCGAAACGACGAAAAAACAGATCGGGATGCGCCCGATGCGCAGCGGATCGGCGTTCGCCGTGACGCTCTGATGGTAATTCGACGTCCGCGCCACCGGTTCGGAAGATTTCCGCTTATTACTCCCGGCAATGCGATTCGGGGAAGGTTGCGCTGATTCAGGCATCGAGCTCCAGACCTTAAAACTTTATCGCGACCGTCGCTTGCTGGAAATCACGGATTCGTATGCGCTTGCCGGCCAGGTTGGATGACGGTCAGCGCGAACGCGCTGTCCTCGAGCGCCTCGACCTCGTGCGTGATCCCGTTACCGAGCGTCAGGATAGCGCCCGGCACGAGAGTGCGCGAGTCGCCACCCGCTGCCTTCTCCGCTCATTCTTCACGGGCGTCATCCTTTTTCTGGACACTATCCCTCAACTTACCAGACTGCTTTCAAGCCTGCGATGAAAGAAGCGCGCAAGCTGCCGCTCGAAAGCCGACGATTGCTAATGTCAACCGACGGCGCTCCTAATCCAACTAGCCAAATTGAGAAAGTATTACTTATATGAACAAATAGCTTAAGTTGTTTTCGCTTGAGAAATAGTTGTCGATCGGAGTAGAAAAACTAACGTACGCCAAGATCGAGCGGCGGATGTCCGCTCCTCAAACTTCATCGCGCCGCATGAGGGAAAGATGCAACATTCCAGAACCCGGATAGTCATCGATGGTGCGACCGCCGGATTGATCGGCGCGGCGGTCGTTGCGCTATGGTTCCTGCTGTTTGATTTGTCGCGCGGCCATGGTTTTGAAACGCCGTCCCTGCTGGCTGCAACCCTGCTGCACGGGTTGCGCGACCCGCACCTATTGCATCACAGCATGATCCGTCTGGTCGGCGAGTACACGCTGCTGCACTTCTCGGCGTTTCTCTGCGTCGGAGTTGCGGCGGCGCTGCTCCTCGAGGCGGCCGAGAACGAGCCGCCCTTCCTGGTGTCTGTCTTGATCTTTTTTGGCGCCTTCGAAGTCTTCTTTATCGCTGTCGTTCTTTTCCTCGGGCCGCATGTGATGGCGGCCTTGACCTGGTGGGGAATTATCGTTGGCAATCTGCTCGCGACCGCTGCGATGCTTGCGTACTTTTTCTGGCGTCATCCGATGCTGGCGAAAAACCTGTTCGGGTCGGGATGGCTCCGGGTTGCGCGTGAAGGCGGATTTGCTGGAGTGGTTGGCGCCGCAGTGGTGGCAATCTGGTTCCTCGGGTACGACCTGGCAAGCGGCGATTTCCTTCGTACCCCGACAATCCTTGGCGCGATGATTTTTCGAGGCGCCGACGCGGCGCCGTCGGCGCATGTCTCAGCCGCGCTGGTGATGGGCTACACGGTACTGCACTTTTTCGCGTTTGTGGGATTCGGTCTCGCGATCGCGATCCTGCTTGCCGCCTCCGAATGGGAGCCGTTTTTGGCGCTCGGGGTATTTTTGCTCTTTGCGGTGTTCGAAGTGTTCTTCGTCGGATTCGTGACGCTGCTCGATTCTTCGGTGGTCTCGCAGCTCGGATGGTGGAAAATCGTCGCGGGAAATATTCTGGCGCTGCTCGCGATGACTGCCTACTTCTTACAGGGCCATCGTGGATTGCGACTTAAGCTCGTGGAACGGTGGGCAACGCTCGATTTGGACGGTCAGGAAATGGGTGATTTGGGCGTCGGTATCGCAGCTCACCCCGACCCTCAGCCTACCGGCAACGGACACGGCCATCCAAAACCGCTTCAGCCCTGAAGCGTATGCGCGAGCGCGTTGATCAAAGACCCAGCACGTCGCGCATCGAGTAAAGCCCCGGCTTGCGATGCTCAAGCCATGCCGCGGCGCGCAGCACGCCCCGTGCGAGCGACTCGCGGCTCTGGGCGCGATGGGTGAGTTCGAGGCGCTCGCCCTGGCCGCCGAAAATGACCGTATGGTCGCCAACCGCGTCGCCGGCGCGAATCGCCAGCACGCCAATCTTTTCGGGTGGGCGCACTCCGGTGATTCCTTCGCGGCCATAGACCGCATTGGGGCCAAACTCCTGTCCGCGCGCAGTCGCGATAGCACGCCCGAGTCCGAGCGCGGTACCGCTGGGGGCGTCGACCTTGGTTCGATGATGAATCTCGATAACTTCGGCGTCGAAGTCAGGTAAAATCGCGGCCACTTCGGCCGCAATTTTCATCAGCACGTTGACGCCGATGCTCATGTTCGGCGCGATTACGGCGCGGATCCGCTGGGCAATCTCTTTGGCGCGTTTCTCCTGCTCGGCGGTAAATCCCGTCGATCCGATCACGATCGCGCCGCCCGCTTTCGCCGCCGCCTCGAGATGCAGTATTGACGCGGCGGCATTCGTGAAATCCAAGGTGACGGTATCGGGCCGCACGATTGCGCCGTAATCGTCGGTGATCTTGATTCCGAGCGCGCCAACTCCCGCGATATCGCCGGCGTCGGCGCCGATCGCGGGAACTCCGCGCGCTTCCACTGCGCCAACGATTTTGTGCGACGGATCTTGCGAGCCCAGTGCGACGAGCATCCGACCCATCCGGCCAGCCGCACCGGCGACGATCAGATTTGCCATAGCGATGCCGACTCGACGCGCCCGCGCGCGATTAGGCGCAGGCCGTCTTGGTGTTGTCTGCTAGGCTGCAGGCGCCTGCGCGGCGGGGGCGGGCGCGGCTGCCGCGCTCTTACCGGTCTTCGCGGCGAAATGCTCTTCGCACAGGCTCAGGCGATAGCGCTTCTTGCGGCACTTCTCGAAGGTGCAGGTCTTGTAGCGCGCCTTGGGCATCTCGCCCGCCTTCCACAGCCGGTAATGCTTGCGGCAGTAGCCCTTCGCCACCACCTCACGGCTGCAATCCTTAGCCTTGCAGGTTCCTTTGCTTGCCATTAATCCCCGTTGTCTTGGCCGTCAGAATTCGGCCTTTAATTCCCGATTCAGCAATTCTTCGACCATAGCGTTTGGCGTCTGTCCTTCATAGAGGGCGCGACACACCGCGTTTACGATCGGCATCTCGACGCCGAGCCGCGCCGCCAAAGCGCGGATCGGGCGCGCACTGGCGATACCTTCCGCGACCGGGCCATGAGCGTTCTCATCGGACGCTCCGGAGCGTTGCGTGTCGATTTGCGGGCGCAGTCCGCGCGCGAGAGCAAGCCCGGCCGCCCGGTTTCGCGAGAGTTCGCCGGTGCAGGTCAGTACGAGGTCGCCCAGCCCCGCAAGTCCCGCCGCAGTTTCGCGCCGGCCGCCGGACGCCGCCACAAGACGCATCAGCTCGGCTATCCCGCGCGTGATCACCGCGGCGCGTGCGCTCGATCCGAGGGCGAGGCCGTCGCAGGCGCCCGCGGCAATCGCGATCACGTTCTTTACCGCCCCGCAAATCTCGACGCCTATGGCGTCGGTGCTCGAGTACACGCGCAGAGCGGGGCCGGAGAACAGTTCCTGCACGCGTCGCGCGACCGCGATTTCGGACGCGGCCGCCACCAGCGCCGCCGGAAGTCCGCGCGCGACTTCAGCGGCGAACCCCGGACCCGACAGCACCGCGCGAGACACCGATTGCGGAGCGACCTCGGCGATCATTCGCGACATCGTGGAAAGCGTGACGTCTTCGATTCCCTTGGTCGCGCTGATAACAACCGTATCCGGCGCGAGCGCGCCCGCAATCCCGGACATCGCGAGTCGCGCGTATCGCGAAGGCGCCGCAAGCACGACAAAATCAGCGCGCGCAACCGCCTCGTCGCTCTGTCCGGCGATCTCGAGGCCGTCGGGAAACTGGATTCCCGAAAGATAGGTTTCATTTGCCCGCGCCGATCGCATCGCGTCGCGATGCGATCGGCGCCGCGCACAGAGAATCGCGCGATACCCGCGCCGGGCCAGAATGACGGCCAGCGTCGTGCCCCACGCTCCGGCACCAAGAATTGCAACGGTTTCAGCCATCTGCGGTTCTTCGCGCGGCGATGCGCCGCCGCGGGTGCGCGGGCTTACGCCACCGATCGCAAGATTCTATAGACCGGCTCGAGTTCACCGAAAGCATCGATTACTTCGGCGCGATCGATCCGCAGCGCTTCGCGCACGGGCCATCCGAAGCCCGCATCGATCGCGCCGGTCTTTTTTGCGAGCGCTTCGGACATCGCTGCAAAGAATCCCTGATCGGCGCCAATCTCTTCCGGCATCGCGACAAAGTCCCATCGATCATAGCGGGCAATCTTTGTTCCGCGCATCGCCTTGGCCAGCGTGGCGGATTGCGCCGCGATTCGGCGCGCCATCTCGGCGCGGTTGTCGGCTTCGGCTTTGACGACGACGCGCGCATGTATTCCAAGCCGTGATATGCACAACGAAAGATATCCGTAACGCTTATATCCCTTCGGCGACGGTCCCCACGCGGCCCAGGTCTCCGCCGGAGGATTAACCGTGCGCCGCATATGCTTGGCGACGTGCGGAAAAAACTCCATGTGCAGCTTGCGCGCAAGCTCGGGCGCAAGCTCAGCGCCCAGCCGGGTCAGCCGCGGACGGATGCGCGCGCCGATCTGTTCCATCCGCGCGCTGAAACCTTCAATCTCGAACACGCGAAAATCGCTTTGCGTAAATCCTAACGACGCCACGATCAATCCTTCCCTCCTCCGTGCGGCGGACGGGAGGGCTCGATGCCGCGGTGAGCGCGGAACGCCGCTTCCCAGTTGCGCCCGTCGAATTTCTTCAGTGCGATCGCGCCCGGTTCGATCCCCTCGAGGCATCGCACGTTCACGTCGATCTTGTCAGGGTCCGAGCGCGGAACATAGAACGGCGCGATACCGCATCGCTGGCAGAAATAATGCCGCGCTACGCCGGTGTTGAATGAATACGTCGCCATATCTTCTTGTGAAGTCAGCAGCCGGAAGCTCGCGCGCGGCACGATCCAATGAAGGTAGCCCTTTTTCGTGCAAATCGAGCAATTGCACTCGTCGATCATTTCGAGCCGGCCCGTGACTTCGAACGCAACCGCCCCGCAATGACAACTTCCCCTATAGACGCGACCGTTTTCCATTTCACCGGCTCCCGATCGATCGGTGTCGTCTGCGCGACGTTGATCGCTGAGCCTCCGGCACAGAGCAGTAGAAAAACAGCTTCTTGATCACATTAAATCTTATGGTACGCTATGCTATGACATGAAAATTTAACTAGCGAGCTGTTCCTCTACACCTTGGTCGACAAGCTCAAAAAACGACTAAGAAATGACGGAAACCTTCTCGAGCAGAGCCCAGCCTGATTCACCGGCACCCAGTCTTATCCCGCGTGGATGGGGCGACGTACCAGCTTTCACGATAACCTCCGAGCGCACCACGCTTGGCAGCGATCCCGCCAACGACGTGTGCGTGCCGAACCCAACCGTGGCGCCACGCCACGCCGTGATCGTGCGCCGCTTTGGACAGTACCTCGTTTCCGATCTCGGATCTCGGACCGGCACGTTCCTCAACGGTAACGCAATCCGGCCGCGTACGCGAATTCTCGACCGCGACGAGCTGCGGATCGGGAGTGCGAGATTTTTTTGCACCGGGTTCCCGAAGACGGAGCGCGAATCTTTTTTGCGCATGGACTCCAACAGCATCCTGACCGTCCTGGCCGCAATGGCGTTAATGATGCTGATCTACTTTCAGGCCCCGCGAGCGATCAAATACCTGCTCAACGAGCAATCGATGCCGTCGTACACGGGCGTCGCCGCGTGGCTGCCATTTCTCAACCGGTACCGGGGCAGGGCAGGATTGCCGCCGGTGGTGGAAGTGCCCGTTCTGAGTCAGGCCGATCGGGCGCATGCAGGTTATCTGGTCACCGCGTATGGCGACCAGATCCTGCGGGGCGCAAATCTGGGCGTCGAATTGCATACGGAAGATGCGGCCAAGATCGGTTACTCGAAAGACGGGTTGGAAGCGGCGCGCCGGAGCCTCGTCGCGGTCTATCCCGGCAGCTCCAATTCCGATTCGCTCTCCTCGACGTGGCCAATCGAGAATTGGATGGCGACGCCGCTTGGCAGGCTGGCCATTCTCAACTTGCGCCTGCGCGGGGTGGGATGGGGTAACGCATGTGCGCAGAGCGCCTGCGCGGCTGCGCTCGATGTAACCAGCGACGTCCTCGCACTGCCGCCCGAGGGCGAGACGTTTGCGCGGCCGATCGTATATCCGCCGCGTAACGGACAGATCACCGGACTCAGAATGGGATTCGGTGGACTCGGAGTTCTGCGCTCCTGTCCGGACGGAACCGCGCCTCGCGGATATCCTATCACCCTCCAGACTGGGCAGTGGCAGACTCCGCGATTGCAAAGTTACCAGCTCAAACGCGAGGACGCCGCCGGAAACGTGACGCGCGTTGCGGTCTGTGGTTTTGATGCCGGCAGCTACACCAGTCGCGATGCGGCGGTTCAATTGCTTGGCAGACTGCTCCTCAAGGTTTTCGGCGCGGTGGTGATAATTCCGCGGCGGCCGCTCGCGGTGCCGGCGCGCTACGACGTGGTCCTGGTTGTCGACGGACGAACGCATCGATGGTCATTCACCACCAGCTTCGCCGACTCAGGTAATTGAGTAGCAGCGGGATTGTTAAATACTTTCGTCAGGCCGATCGCCCGAATCCGCTCACCAATCGTATCCAGCCTGAATTCCGCAATCCGCTATGCGCCCGTGGTTCCCGCTGCTAGGGCTCTGCCGGTATCTGCTCGAGCGCGCCGGGAATCATCCCCTCGACCGGAACATCGCCGGTTCGTGGACTTATCGCGCAACGACTCGAAGCGGAAATTCATGGTGCATCAACTTGAGGTCATCGACGCCGCATTTCCGGCGGCGGGAAGACCTTCCCTGATCCCGCCCAATCTCTCGTTCCTCAGGGCGCTCAGGTTCCAGACGCAAACGACCCTCGCGCATCGACGCGGTGGCGTCGGGGGCGGAATCGCTCTATCCTGACAAGATAGCGAGAACGAAAATCGCGGCCGTATCCGTGCGCGGAAGCGGACGTATAAACCTAACGGACATGAGTATCGAGAAACGGAGGTTTCATTGATGAAGTTTGGTAAGAGTGCGCTGACCGTTCTATCCGCGATCGCGTTTGCTGGTGCGATGGCGGCGCCTGCGATTGCGGGTCATCCCTTTCGCAACACCGACAAGTTTCTGTCGAACCATCCCGATGTCGCCACCGCGCTAGAACAGAACCCGAAGCTGATCGACGATCCGGCGTTCGTGAAGAGCCATCCGGACCTGGCGAAATTCCTGAAGCATCATCCCGAGGCTCGCGCCGAATTCCGCGAGCATCCGGAACACTTCATGCACAAGGCTGAGAGGATCGGCGGCGCGCACAATTAGCTCCGCGGCGTGAAGCGGGCGGCGGCTCCGGCCGGTCAGAAAATGGCCGGCCGCGCGCCTGCCCGCGCCGTCCCGTGCAGGCCTGCTGCTTCGCTCTCTCACGCTCCCGCGTCCGGCGCGCATCCGCACGCAATCATTCACCCACCCTTGGACGGCGCCGATGCACTAGATGGCGCCGAATCGGCGCCGAGCTTCCGCCGCCGAAGATGTCGTCGAGGAGATTGACCACAAAGTCCGCCGCACCGCCGATAATTCGCCGCGTGCGCGCTGCGACGCCGCTGCCCGGTCCGCAAAGCCCCTGCGGGCCGACCCGGGAGAGATCGATCTGAAGCTACGGAGTATACACGTTCGCGCCGGGCAGAAAGTAGAGATTGGCCGGCTCGGCGCTCACATGCTCCATCCCCGCAAACTCAAACGGCCACGAATTCGCCGCACCCGCCACCGTCACATTCCCCAAAGGTTCATACGTGTAAGTGGTCGCGGAGCGCTCGGCGATGCCGGGTTCGCCAGCTCATGGAGTGAACCCCTCAGGCTGGACAGAAGTACGCGAGTAAATTGGACCAGGATGTCGGGATGATCGTGAATCATGTGGTGTTGGTGCAGTGGTTGTATGACTGTTCTTATTACAGCTTTTCGGCCTCACCCTTCACCGGGCTGAGGGTGAGGTCGAAAAGCTAAAGATTCTGGATCCGCGGTCGGAGCGGCGTGAGGTAATCCTTCAGGATGCTGTAGCCGCCCTGATAGTCCCGTTCCCCTCTACATGGATGTGGGCGCTTGCCACGAAGATCCGAAGCACCTCTGCTTCCGGAGCGCCGAAGGTGCAATACACGACAGTCCAGGGTGAGGTCCGCGAAGCCCAGCGATCAGAGCGGCAGTGAATCGAGCCCCGGAAGGGCGTAACCATCGCTGGTGCCGCCGACGCTTGACTTTGGGCCGTTCCGTCCGCTATTAATAAACTGTCACGACAGTTAATTATTGTGAGAGACAAAACGACCCTGATGAAGGTGTATCGACCAGACCGAAAAAATAAAGCGCCCCGTGTACCGGGTGCCCATTTGGCGATGAATCCCGCGGCCGTATCACAAGCTTCGGCTTCGCGGCCGAGAGGGCAGCGGGCGGGGCGAAAAGTCGGCCGTCCCAGTATCGCGAAGGACAGACGGCCCCAAATCGTCGAAGCGTTTGCCGAATGCGTTCGCCGGTACGGTCTCCACGGCGCAACGGTTGAGCGGGTCGCGGAGCTGCTGGGAATCAGCCGGAGCCTCGTTTTTCACTACTTCGGCGACACCCACGCCCTGGTGCAGGCCGTCACGCAACACGTTTTTTCCAAGACGGAGAATCGACTGCTTCCGCTGCTCGAAGCGCCCGAGTTGCGCCGCGCCGAGGCAATCCTCGACTTCCTTTTTCAAGGACCACACTACGCGGAACTCCAGGACGTAGTGGTGATGGCGGAAATCACCTCGCTGGCAGGCCGTGACAAGCGCGTGCGGGCGATGCTCGCGCGGGCATGGGAGGAGGGAATCGAGGCGATGGCGGCCGCGCTGCAATCCGCTTTTCCCAATGCCAATGCCGAAGCCTGCCGATCAGTCGGCTATGCGCTTATCTGCCTCGCCGAGCAGAACTGGTGGCAGACCTTTATCGGTCCTGCCGCCAGGTGCCCGCGTGCGGCGCGCGATGCGGCGGAACTGCTGGTCAGGTCACTCGTGAACGGGAACACCGTCAGTCCAGAGCGCAAAACCGACCGCTAAAACTCTCTAACGAATCGGAGGACCAAGGATAATGAAGTCAACCACCCAAAAGGCATTCGCCGAAGACGGCGCGGTCTTGATCGAGGGATTCCTCAGCCCGGAACAACTCGCCAGATGCAGAGCGGTTTTCGATTGGTGCCTCGAGCACCCCGGTCCGTTTGCCGTCGAACTGTTTGCGGGAACCGAAAAAGAAACCCATAACGAGAACGCGAACCCCGGGGTCGTGGAACGGGCGAACGAGCTGGTTTCGTCGATCCCATTCGGCGATTTGTTCGCCGATCTATGGGGTTCGAAAAACGTCTGGTACTTCGCCGAAGAGGTCTTCCTCAAAAGGAACGGCAAAGGCGGGCGCACCCCGTGGCATCAGGACACCTCCTATTTGCCATGGGACGGAATGCATTGGGCGAACGCATGGATCAGTTTCGAAGGCGTGCCCAAGCCTAATGCTCTTGAGATGATTCGCGGGTCTCATCGAGGAATTCGTTACGACGGCACCGACTTCAAAGATGCCGACGATCCGACAGTGCCGTTACATGGCGGAGGTGCGTTGCCGCGCCTTCCCGATATCGAAGCGGAGCGGAGAGCCCACCCGAACAAGTACGACATCATTTCATGGGCTACCCAGCCTGGAGATGTAGTGGTGATGCATCCGGCGACATTGCACGGTGGTGCTCCGGTCGATGCAACATTCCGCGACCGGCATACGCTGGTGCTGCGATTTTTCGGGGACGATGCCATCTTTCGCTCGCTTCCGAGCCACAGCGACAACGGTTTCACACCGGCCGGCTTACTTCTCCTGGAGCACATCCGACACCTGAAGGACGGCGATCCGTTTCGCTCACCGTTCTTTAAGCAACTCAGGTGAGGCGGTCGATTTGAATCGACATCCAATTAAGAAACCAACGGAGACAGTCTGGTGAAACGATTACTGATAAATCCCAAAGAAAACCAGCCGATGTATGAGCGCTTTCATTTTTCACAGGCGAATCGAGTCGGCGACACAATCTGGGTCTCCGGGCAGGTCGGGCTTGACGACAATCTGGTCCCTGCCAGCGGAATTGCCGCGCAGGCACGCCTCGCATTCGAGGGCCTGAAGCGAACCCTGGCCGTCGCGGGCGCTTCGCTAAGCGATGTCGTGGAGCTGACCACCTTTCACATCGATTTGCGCGGAGAAATGGAAGAGTTCACCAAGGTCAAGGATGAGTACATCTCGCGAGACTATCCGGCGTGGACCGCCGTGGGTGTGACTCAGCTTGCGCTTGCGGAATTGCGCGTCGAAATCCGCGCCGTCGCGGTCGCGGAATCGTCGAAAGATTGACTGCCGCCGAGACAACGCTAACACCCGTCAGGGAGATATGGACATGATTAAGTCTCTAGCCGCGAACGCGTCATCCGCCGAAGTGGTTGAGGTACTGAACCGAGATGGCTGTGTAGTTGTTGAATCGCTTGCCGACCCTCAGTTGTGCGCTTCGCTCGCGGAGGAACTCGCGCCATTTCTTGCGGCCAGGAAAGACGAGCCGCCGATAAATGCGCCCTACGGCTACGAGGACTTTCTCCCCGCGAAAACCGGTCGCATCGTGGGCGTTATCGCCAAGTCGCGGGCTTACCGGACCTTGGTTATACACCCAATGATCATGGCTGTATGCGACGCGATGCTGCTGCCGAGTTGTGCAACCTATCAGTTGTGTACCACGGCGGTATTGGTGCCGGACCCGGGCTCCAAGGCTCAGGTGCTCCACCGCGAGGATCAACTCTGGAATCTGCCTTCGCCCCATCCGGTGCTCGAAGTTGCCGCAATGTGGGCGATCAGCGATTTCACCAAAGAGAACGGCGCCACCCATCTCGTACCAGGAAGCAATCTATGGTGGGGCGATCGGACTCCGCGCGAGGACGAGATTGCTCAGGCGGAGATGGGGCGCGGCTCGGTTCTGCTTTGGACTGATCACGTCCTGCATGGCGCCGGCGCGAACCGCTCAGATGCTCCACGCTTCGGTGCGGCTGCCGCCTACATTCTCGGATGGTTGAGGCAGGAGGAAAACCAGTATCTGGCGGTTCCACCTGAGCTTGCCCGTACACTTCCGGAGGAACTCCAGAAGCTGGTGGGGTATCAACTAAACGGCGGCCTCGGATTTGCCGGAGAGCTGGGTAGGGATCCAATCGAAATGCTTCGCGCTTAACCTGGCTGCCGGAGCCGTGGCAGGTTCGTATGCGGAGGAACGCACGCAAAGAAGAGCGGGCGCCTGTAGCGCCCGCTCTTCTCCAACATCGCGCTACGCAACGACCTCACCCTAACCCTCTCCATAAGTGGGAGAGGGAACAGCGCACCCTAATTCTCTTCATACGCTGATCAGACCCCCAGGTTGGTCAGTTTTCTATCGGCGCCCTCCAGCTCGGGTGGGCCAATTTTTAACCGGCGTTGACACCAGAGAGCCGTTGCAACTCACGCACCCGTAGTAGCAGAGACAGTCCCCGACGATCGCCTTGAACAGTTCCCCGGCCGAACCAGGGAGCTGGAACTCCTGCTGCTTCACAACAGCATAGTTACCTTGGCAAACGTTCGATCCCGATGATGCCGGACCTTTTTTCTGCAGTGGAGGCGTATTGCACGGATGCGGGTCGCCGCAGAGTTTGCAGGCCGACGCCTCCGTCGGGATCAGGCCGCTGTTGATGCCGATGATCTGCCCGTAGAGCGGATGCCGCTTGCCGCGCTGCAGGCGCGCCTTGTAGACGAAATAGTTGGGTGGGAGGCTCGAACCGCCTCCGCCGCCGAAGAGGTCATTGAAAAAGTTGTAGATGTCCTCAAGAATCGCTGGCAGCGAGCTTGGAGTGCCACCGCCGTTACCACTCGAGTAATCGTCGCCGCCCGCGCCTACATCGTCCGCCCTCGTCGCCACGTCGGTGTGCCCATTGATCGCGGCCCCGCGTCCCGCACCGCCGCCATGGTGGTGCCCGTGATGCGCGCGATGCGGCCCCGGCCCTCCCGGACCGCTGGCGCCCTGCGCGCCGGTGAGAGAAAAGCTGCGCGCGATCTGTGCGCTGTAAAACTGCCCGTCGCCAGCCGAGCATCTGTTAAGACTTGAGGCGACAGCGCGCGATTCGGCTCACATCCCGGATGGAAGCGCATCAGTTTCCTTGGGCTTTGGATGCCGCCGCCTCTCGGCCCACAGAGCGAGCAAGATTCCCACCAGCGCCCAAAAAAAGATCGGTAGGGCCAGATAAACCGCGCTCCACGGCGAGGATGCAGGTATGCCCGGAAGCAACCAGTCAGGCCAAAGACCCAGATAGTAGATCGCAGCCAAGGGCCAGTAGGGACCAAATTCATTCACGCCTGTGAACGCGATACCTATGAAAAATGCAGCGCCCTCGAGTACGGTGCCTAGCAGAGCAAACAGCAAGATTGTGGAACGCGGTTTCATAGAAATTTCTTAAGGTCAGATCCGACGTGATTCCTTCGCGATGCCTCGATTTGCTGTAATTTTCACTGCTTGCGCGAGCGCGGCGGTTCCGCATCGGCAATCCGAGAATCGTCACCTTGAGCAACTCTGTTGATATATTCCTTCTCTCATTGGCATTTGAAATACTCACGGATTTCGAATCGCATCAAATAATCAAGGGGTCCAGCTACCCGGGCGCTCCCAACACAACCGCATAACTGACTATCGCAAGCTCGTTGAGGAACGGGAGCTGAAGAACCGGGCGGAGCCATGTTACCGGCGGACAAACCAAAACTTTCGTAGCACGAGTCATGCGCATTGCAGCAATTGTCGACGGTTCCCGGCCCGGTGGGTCTACCATTATTCCCGGGACCGCAAGCGTTGTAGCTCCAGAACTGTACGGCGATTATGCCTTGCTGAGAATTTCCCGGCCGCTGCAGCGGGGGCGTATTTGACGTGAGGTCAAGCGTTATGGCCGGGGCCAGGTTAATGACGATCGAGCCGGGTATTCCGTCAAACCAGATGTACAACGGATGCCGCTGGCCGCGCTGCAGGCGCGCCTTGTAGACAAAGTAATTCGGCGGAAGGCCCGCGCTGCCGCCGAACGCCCATTCGAAAAATGAAATGAGGCTTTCAATCCCGTAGATAA
>JAJZAG010000381.1 GCA_021799555.1 Deltaproteobacteria bacterium
TGCCGCGATCGAGCGCCGGCGGCTGAACACGCCGCCCTCCCGCCGCGGCCGCCCGCGCAAGGGCGCCGCGTAACGAAAAACCCCGCCCGCGGCTGCGCGGACGGGCGGAAAACTGCAAAACGGCGGCTGGCACTGGCGATTTTGCAGATTTCGGCTCGGACGTCAAGCGCCGCGCGGCCTCAACCGAGGATCGCCGACATGACACTAATTACGATTTCGGATTGGAAACCGCTGACCCGCGGCACGCTGCGCGGCTTCGCGACCGTTTCGATGCCGAGCGGGATGATCGTGCGCGAGGTTGCCGTTTATGTAACGAACGGCAAGGCATGGGCGAAGCCGCCGAGCCGCCCGATGGTTGGCAGGGACGGCAAAGTCTTAGTCGGCGACGATGGCAAAACGAAATACAGCCCGTTGATCGAGTTCATATCGAAATCGGTTCGCGATCGCTGGTCGTCCTCGGTCGTCGACGCCCTGCGCGAGGCGCACCCGGAGGCGCTCGATGGCTGAGGCCGAAGCCTGCATCACGGTTTTTCGCAAAACCGGAGGCCCGCTCACCAAGCGCATCAGCCTCATCGATGGCGTCGTCCGCGCCGACGGCTCGGCATGCGTGATGGCCGAAGGCGAAGCGGAAGTTGTCCCGGCACCCTCGGCGAGCGCGGTCGCGAAAATCATCGCCGGCCTTGATTCCGACCAGGCGCTCGCGATCGGAACGTTGCGGTATGGCAACCGTGCGCACGTCGTTACCCGCCGAGCCCTCAACGGGCATGCGACGCCGGGCGTCATCGCGAGAACGTCCGACTCGATTGTCTTCCGACCGCATGCGCCGGCCTGGGCTCTCGTCGATTACGACGCCAAAGGCATGCCGCCGGGCGTGCGTGCGAAGATCGAGGAACTCGGCGGATTCCTTTCGGCACTTGCAACTATCTTGCGCGACCTCGATCGGACCGCGCGCGTTATTCGCGCCTCGACCAGCGCGGGCTTGCAGAGAGCGGACACCGGCGAGAAGTTGCCAGGTAGCGACGGCGTGCATGCCTATCTGCTCGTGCGCGACGGCGCCGACATCCCGCGCTTTCTCCGCGTGCTGCATGAGCGCGCTTGGCTCGCCGGTCTCGGTTGGATGATGGCCGGCGCGGGCGGCCAAGCGCTCGAACGCTCGATTGTCGATCGCATGGTTGGTAGCGCTGAGCGGCTGATTTTCGAAGGGGCGCCGATCCTTGAGGCGCCACTCACACAAGACACCGAAGCGCGCCGCCCGATCGCAACCGAGGGCAAGGCGCTCGACACCCTCGCCGCGATGCCGCCCCTAACGATCGTCGAAAGTGCCAGGCTCGATGAATTGCGCGCCGCGGAGAAGCACCGCCTCGCTGCTGATTTTGCCCGTGCGCGAGCGGATTTCATCGGCCGGCAGGCGGAGAAAATCGCGAGCCGCACGGGCGCCAGTGCGAGCGCGGCACGGCGGATCGCCGAGCGGCATGCGGATGGAGTCCTCCTCCCCGAGACGGAACTTTGCTTTGACGATCGGGACCTGGCAGGCCATATCGTCGCGCAGGTGCTCGCCGATCCCGTGCGCTACGCCGGCGAGACCCTCGCCGGCCCGCTCGAGGGCGTCGCCTATGGCCGAGGCGTCGCGAAGATCATGATCCGCCCCGACGGATCGCCATGGATTCACAGCTTCGCGCATGGTCGGACGATTTACGAATTGCGCTTCGACGCGACCGCAATCCGCAAAGCGACCTCCGGTGCGAGGCGCGAGGATGTCGTCGATACGTTCATTCGCATGGCGACCGCAGGCGATCTCAAAGACGACGAAATCGATGAGCTTGTGGCCTCCGTCGCCAGCGCCGCCGGCGTCGGCAAGCGCGCGATCACGAAGCGGCTTGATGCCGAGCTGGACGAAAAAAAAGCCGGCGCCGCCAAGGCCGAAGCCGAGCGGCGAGCCGCCGAGCGTGACGATCCGCGCCCTCGGATCGAGGCTCCGTTTCCTGACGCGCCTTGGCTGCCGGTGATGGCGGCGCTCAACGCCGTGCTCGGAGCCTCGACCGCGCTCGAACCGCCGTTCCGTGACATTGAAGGCCATATGTGCCACGTCCGCGAACGCAGCATCGCATCGCTGCACCTTCTGACCAGTGCCAGCGCGAACGGCGCGCCGTTGCCCGATGATTCGCCGCCGCCGCCCCCGCAGCCGCTTATCACCCGGCTCGACGAGGCCGCGGCCGCCGAGACGATCGAGCGGCATATCGACTTTTACAAAAAGGCTTCGGAAGACGTGGAAATCCCGGTCCATCTGGCGGGGTCATTCGTCCGGCATTTCCTGAAACGCACCGACGAGGCGCTGCCAAAGGCGACCGCCGTCTTGACGCTCCCGATCGTCACCCTGCGCGGCGAATTGCTGGCCGGGCGAGGGCTCGATCGGCGGCTTGGCGTGGTGTTTCGCATTCCCGAGCCGGTGATGGGTGCGCTGCCCGACCGCACAGAGATCAGCCCGAGCCGCGTCGCAGCGGCGATGCGCTTCCTCGCGGACGAGTGGCTCGCTGACGTGCAAACCGACTATCAAGGGAAATGCGTGCTCATCGCACTGGCGCTTTCCGTCATCGAGCGGGCGCTATTTCCCGAGCGGCCAGCGTTTTTCATCACCGCCGCGAGACGCGGCAGCGGAAAAACCACCGTGGTAAACATGCTCAGCGCCGGTGTGCTCGGACGACGTGCGGCCGCCGCGGGATGGTCGACCGACCCGGAGGAACGGCGCAAGGCGATTTTTAGCTATTTCGGCGAGGGCGCTGATCTTCTTGTCTGGGACAATATACCCCTCGGAACTATAATTCGCTGCCCGTCGATCGAGAAAGCATTAACCGCCGAGTTTTACACTGATCGCGTCTTGGGCGTGTCGGAGCAGCGGACCGTGCCCGCGACGACGATCCAGGTTTTCACTGGAAACAACGCCACGCCTGGCGGCGATATGTCCTCGCGTTCGTTGATCGCGCGATTGCAGGCCGATCGGCCCGACCCGGAAAACCGGGAGTTTCGTCGTGCCGACCCGATTTCGTGGACGCTCGCGAACCGGCCGACAATTTTGCGCGCGCTGTATGTTCTCCTGCTCGGCAACACTCAGCTTCGACCCGCGTCCGCGAGGCCGGCGGAAACGCGGTTCAAGACGTGGTGGCGGCTCGTCGGGTCGGCCGTTGAGCACGCGGCGGCGGAGCATGCGGCGCACGTCAACGCCCTCGTGATGAATGCCGCGCCGGGCTGCCCGCCGGCGCCC
>JAJZAG010000382.1 GCA_021799555.1 Deltaproteobacteria bacterium
GCCACGTCGCCGAAGAGTCCCAACTCCTCAGCGCCGCGGCCGAACCATTGACCTACGACCCGCTGTTTCTCGGTATAGTAGTCGTCCTGCGAGTACTTCTCTTCGTAATAGGTCTCAGCCTGGGCGGCGGTGAGCGCGCCTTTGGACATTACCAGCATTAGTCCTGAATCCTCACCGGAGCGCCCGCAGTCCCGTTCGGAGGCGTCGGGCCGCCACTGTTTGTCAGCGTCGCCAAGGCGGCGCCGGGCTCATCGATGACCGGCCTCGGAAGCGCGCGCGGAATGAACTCGATCTGCCTCTTATGCGGAAGGCACGGCTTCACTTTGACGCGAGCGCGATCGAGTCCTGCGATGCAGAGATAGCCTTCCAGCTTCGGTAGCCGCTGGACCTCCGACGGCATCACCACCGGCTCGGTCCGGCGTGCAGGATGGAGGTTGTACCGGTTGCCGTGCTCGGCCGTGCTGATTCCGATCTCCTCGCGCAGCGCTTCGCGCTCGCCGATCTGCCGCGCGATGAAAGCCGCCGTCTCGGGCTCGTCCACCCGTAGTAGAAGCTTGGTCGAAGGCATGGACGCGAGCACTGCTGCCTGCTCGTGGCCATAGATCCGGCGCAGCTGAGCGATGCTCTGGAACCCCAGCACGGCGGCGAGTCCGCGCTTGCGTCCGCGAGCTACCAGCGTCTCGAGCTTCGCCTGACGGCCAAGCACCGGCAGCTCGTCGACCACGATCCAGACCCGGCGGCGATCGCTGGCGGAGTTGAGCAGGCGTCCGACAACGAGGTCGAGCCAGAGGTTCGCGAGCGGCAGCGCCGCCGAGTTGGAGTCGTCGCGCATGGTCAGGAACAGCCATCCTTCGAGATGCTCGGCCCATTGGAGCGCGCTCCACGGCGGCCGTCCGTCGGCCGGCGGCAGATACAAGAATGGTCTGGCTGCGTTCGAGACCGTCGCGATAATGCCGGCGCCCTGCTCGTGCGCGCCGGGATCAATCAGGCTATAGGCGGGCGTGCCGGAGATGGCCTGCTTCAACTTCCCACGATCGAGTTCGAGCAGTTTGGGAATGCTATCAGGCACTCGCGGGGTGGCGACTTGAAGCAGGCTTTCGAGCAGGGTTCGGCTGGATTGCCGGAAGAAGTGGTCCGACCCACTCTCGTACCCGCGCGGCGGTTCCGGAATGAGCGAAGCCGCGAGTGTCGCCGCGTCAGCCTGGTAGTATCGCTCGCTCAATTCCAGCCACGGCGACCAGTACGGACAGCGCTCATCGACCGGGTTCAGGATCAGGTCACCACGCACGGGTCGGTAGAATTCGGACACGTATTCGCACTCAGGATCGACCACGATCGCGAGCTCGCCGCGAGCCTGAACCTGCCGAAGCAGCGAGCGGATCGCCATCGACTTCCCCGCTCCGGTCGCGCCCGTGATGAGGAAATGCTCGCACTCGATCGAGCGCGGAATGCGCACTCGGGCGAGTTCGACTCCCGCCCCTTCGCTCCGCAATTCGCTGCGGTGAAGTTCGCGAGAGAGCTGACCGGGACGGATCAGGCTGAGGCCTCGCAGATGCTTCCCCTCGGGACGATCTTCGGGGTCGTGAAGGAGCAGATAGCCGAGCGCGGCGAGAGTCAGGCTGGCCGGCACCGCGGCCCAAACGCTGTAAGAGGCGAACCACTCCCCGAACGAGCGCCCCGAATAGAAGCGCCAGTTCAGGTATGCGTACACGCTTCCGATCGTGCAGCGATGGCCGCGGTACGGGAGCGAGAGGAAGTACAGCGGAAGCTTCTGGGTGAAGAGCCAGGCGAGGAACCAGCGCCCGAAGTATTGATGCGCGCTCGCCACCAGCCGGCCGCTCCAATACCAGACGAAGAAGAGATCCGAAGTCGCCCAGATCAGAATCCAAAGCAGCAGAAACCGGAGCCACAGGCGCAGCAGCGTCGCGGCTGAACCGCAACTCAATTCGTACCTGATGGCGGTTCGTGACAAATTCATATCGTTGTTCTCCTGAGCCGCTGCATGTAGCGCGCGGCTTCGGACTGAGCGGTCTGGCGGATCTCATCGGTAATTTCGGAGCCGACCTGATGATCGAGCAGATGCTGGAGCGTGAGCCGCGTGCGGGTGAGATCGAACAGAATCTGATCGAGTCCACGTTGCGGGTTCGCCTGGCTGGCCGACCCGTCCTGCTGAGCGCCGCGATCTCCACCGAAGTGCTCGGCGAGTACAGCACGGATCAGTTTGCGCGGCGCAATTCCCCTGTCCCGCGCCATCTTCTCAATCCGTTCCAACAGCTCCGGCGCTAGGCGGACGGTATATGGAATTCCCGGCATCGGACTGCTCTTCAATTGTTCAAGGCGTACACGCCGTACACTTCAATGAATCCGGGAACTTAGGCTGACGTGCTTCGCGCGGGCAGGCGCGCCGTACACGCTCGCGTGTACGAAGAAGCGCGCGTGATCACGTCACTTCCCACCGGTCCGTGTACGCTTCGGTACACTTCGTTCATCCGCAGGGATGAGTGACGTGTCAGCTGTAAACACGTGCGAAGCACGTCAGCAGGTTCCGCTATGGGGCAAGTCATGCCGATGCCTTGGTGCTGCCAGTCGATGACGACGGTGCGGAGGAATGGCGCGGCTGGTTGTTAGCACTGGACCGCGACCATGACTGGAACTCACGATCGGCATCGAGGAAGGCGCGGACGATCTCGGAAATGAGCGCCCGCGGGTCCACCGATTCGCCATGAACGTGCTCGTAGTAGCGCGCGTAACGCTCGAGACGGGCGTAAAGATCGCCGGCCAGCATGACTCGGACCTGAACGGAGCGAAGGGGTTTGGTGATGCGTGCGAGCTTCATGTAAACCTCCAAAACTGCCGAGTTTGAGTGACTTCGAATTGAATCAGGGGAAAACGTAATTCAGCAGGTGGACGACGACGAGCGCGACACAGCCGCCGATGCCGGATCCGGCCAGGCGGCGCGCCTGCTCGTCGTGCCCTCCAAGCGCGTAGAGGATACCAGCGAAGGCAAACGCCAACACGATGATCGCTGGCGCCATTGAGTCAAGCACGAAGTTCTGCAAGACACTCAGCGTCCGGTCCCAAGGCAATCCGCCAACCGCCGGAGCGGCCCAGCAAGGGATGCACGGCGGGAAAACGGCAGTTGTCACCCCAGCGGTCACCAGCCTGATTGCTCGGCGTGGGATTGATCGTTTCATCGCAGTTTCCTCGTTCGCGGAATGTTTCAGTGTTGGCTGGTTCTGTGAAATTTAGAAAC
>JAJZAG010000383.1 GCA_021799555.1 Deltaproteobacteria bacterium
CAGGAGTGCGGAGGGAGTAGCGATGAGCGAGACGGTAGTGCGGCCGGCAAAGCTGTCTGATCTTCCGCCGATCACCGGGATTTACAACCACTACATAGTACACACGCCGATCACGTTCGACCTCGAGCCGGTTACGGCGGAATCGCGCATCGGCTGGTTTCGCGAGCATAGCGAGGGCGCGCGCAACCGCCTGTTCGTTGCGGAGCGCGCCGGCGCAATCGTTGGTTACGCGGGAACCGGAAGATTTCGCGACCGGCGCGCGTATGATACCACCGTCGAAACAACGATCTACTGCGCGCCGGGATCAACGGGCCTCGGGATCGGCGTGGAATTGTATGAGGCGCTTTTCGCCGCGCTTGCAGGCGAAGATATCAACCGGATCGTCGCCGGAATCACGTTGCCGAACGACGCGTCGGTGGCGCTGCATCGCCGCTTTGGCTTCACGCCGGTCGGCACATTTACCGCGAATGGACGCAAGTTCGGGCGCTACTGGGACGTGCTGTGGATGGAGCGTCCGCTTGCGCTGCCGGCGCGCGGTCGCCGCTCGCGCGCGAAAAAGGTTTGACGTACTGTAACTTCATCGCGGATATAGCCGCTCGGACGGTTCAAGTTTAGATCTCGCAGGGGAAGGAAAATTTCAATGTTCGATCAAGAAGGCGCGCCGCAGACCCCTTCAATGCAGGATTACCGGCTGCCAAAGACGGTTACCCCGAACAGGTACGAACTGAGGCTCGAGCCGGATCTCAATACCTTCACGTTCAAGGGCCAAGAGGCAGTTTCCGTGACGGTCCATGAGCCGACGCGCGAAGTCGTATTGAATGCGCTCGAGCTTGAGATCGATTCCGCCATCGCCGAGCGCGCGGGAAAAGCGCTAGCGGCGAAAGTCGAATTGGATCCCGCGCGCGAGCGCGCGCACCTGCACTTTGGGGATGCGATCACGCCCGGAGACTGGACTATAAAAATCGCCTTTCGGGGCGTGCTCAACGACAAGCTGCATGGTTTTTACCGCAGCCAGTATACCGACGGCGCGGGCAAGTTGCATATCGTCGCCGCGACGCAGTTTGAATCCACCGACGCGCGGCGCGCCTTCCCGTGCTGGGACGAACCCGAGCTCAAGGCGAGCTACAAGGTCACGCTCGTGATCGACGAGAACCTTGCCGCGATCTCGAATGGCGGTCAGGAATCCGAGCGGCGGATCGGCGGCGGAAGGAAGGAGGTCGTCTTCAAGGAGACGATCAAGATGTCCACCTACCTAGTCGCGTTTATCGTCGGTGAGTTCGAGGCGACAGCGCCCGCCGACGCGGGCGCGCCGTTGCGGGTCGTGCACGTTCCCGGCAAGGAAGGACTTGCGAGCTGGGCGGAAAAGATCGGGGTCTTCTCGCTCAAGTATTTTGCGGATTACTACGGGCTCAAGTATCCGGGCGACAAGCTCGATCTGATCGCGATTCCGGATTTCGCGTCGGGCGCGATGGAAAATCTTGGCGCGATCACGTTTCGCGAGACCGCGCTGCTCGCCGACGAGAAGACCGCCTCGCGCGCCGAGCTCGAGCGCGTCGCCGACGTGGTCTCGCATGAGAACGCGCACATGTGGTTCGGCGATTTGGTGACGATGCGATGGTGGAACGGGATCTGGCTCAACGAAGCCTTCGCGACGTTCATGGAGATGCTCGCAGTCAACGCATGGAAGCCTGAATGGAAAAGGTGGGACAGTTTTTCGGTATCGCGCGCGGCGGCGATGGCGATCGACGGTCTGCGCAGCACGCGTCCGATCGAGTTTCCGGTTTTGAGTCCGGAAGAATGCCGCGCGATGTTCGATATTCTCACTTATGAAAAGGGCGCCGCGGTGCTGCGGATGCTCGAGCAGTACCTGCGCCCGGAAGTTTTCCGCGACGGAATCCGGCTCTATTTGAAGAAACATCAATTCGCCAATACCGAGACGAGCGATCTTTGGGACGCACTGGAGGATGCGTCGAAAGAGCCCACGCGAAAGATGATGGATTCGTGGATCTTTCAGCCCGGCTTCCCGATCGTCGACGCCGCGGCCGCTCCGGGAGCAGGCGCGATCAAACTTTCGCAGCGCCGCTTTTATTATCTGACTGAACCGTCGGACCAGCTCTGGCATGTACCGGTAATGATCCGCGCGCGGACGGATAAAGGTCTTGTCACAAAGAAGCTGCTGATGACGGAGCGCGACGCAACCGTCGAGATGGGCGGGAAAGTCGAGTGGGCGCTGCTGAACGAAGGCGGACACGGGTTCTATCGCGTGCATTATGCGCCGGAGTTGCTGGCCGGACTTACGCGCAACCTGGGCGAGCTCGCGCCGATCGAACGCTTCGGACTCGTCAGCGACACCTGGGCGGCGACGGTCGCAGGGATGGGTCCGCTGCGGGAATTTATCAAGATGGCGCGCCTGTTCAGCACCGAAACCGATCTCAACGTGTGGCGCGCGCTGCTGGGAGCCTTCAATTACCTCGACATGATTGTCTCGGACGCGGAGCGACCCGCGCTTGCGTCCGCCGTACGCGCGATCGCCGGTTCCGCCGCCGAACGTCTCGGATGGGAAGCGAAGCCGGGCGAGAGCGAACTCACGCGCCAGCTTCGCGGCACCCTTATCGGCGCGCTCGGGACGATCGGAGACGACCGCGCGGTCCAGAGCCGCGCCGCGGAGCTTTACGCGCGCTTCGAGGATAATCCTGAATCGGCCGATCGCGATTTGGCGCCGGCGCTGATTGGAATATTGGCGCACACGGGGGACGCGAAGCGTTACGCGGAGTTCTCGCGTAAGTTCAAATCCGCACGGACCCCGCAAGAGGAGCAGCGCTACCTGTTTTCGCTGGCGGGGTTCCGCGACCCGAAGCTGCTCGAGCGGACGATGGCGATGGCGCTCGACGGGCAGGTGCGCACGCAGAATGCGCCGTACCTGATGCATGCGCTGTTGCTCAACCCGGCATCGCGCTATGCGGCGTGGGAATTCACGCGCCGCAACTGGGAGGAGATGGCAAAAAAATTTCCGGACAACGCGCTCCCGCGGATGTGCGAGGCGGTGGTCGCTCTGCTCGATCGCGAGGACGAGGTGAACGCGTTCTTCGCAACCCACCGCGTGCGACTGGGGGCGAAGATAATCGATCAGCATCTCGAACGACTGAGCGTAGCGGTGGGTTTCCGAAATCGCGAAGGCGCCAAGCTCGCGGCCACGATCGCCGGATGAGCGAGCGCAGAGGCGGGGTTCGATAGCGCGGCGGTTTTT
>JAJZAG010000384.1 GCA_021799555.1 Deltaproteobacteria bacterium
CGTGCCGTTGACCAATCTGCTCGGACCGCGTGGGCAGGCGTTCAAGATCGCGCAAAAGCGGCTCGGGCCGGGACGGATTTTTCATTGCATGCGATGGCTCGGGCAGGCTCAGCGCGCGTTCGAGTTGATGGTCGAGCGGGCGCTTAGCCGCCAGACCTTTGGCGGGCCGCTGTCTGACAAGCAGACGGTGCAGAACTGGATCGCCGATTCAGCCGCCGAGATTCAGGCGGCTCGCCTGTTGACGCTGAACGCAGCCGCGAAGATCGACGCCGGCGACGAGGCGCGCGTCGAAATCTCGCTGATCAAGTTCTATGGCGCCAAAGTTCTGCACGACGTGATCGATCGCGCAATCCAAGTCCACGGCGCCCTCGGTGTGTCGGAAGACACCCCGCTTGCCAGGATGTACCGGCACGCGCGATTCGCCCGCATCTACGACGGCCCCGACGAGGTGCATCGGATGGTGGTATCGCGGCGTATCGTCAGCGAATTCAAAAAAGGCCGCAAATGGGACTTCGCCCGCGGCGTGCGTAGCAAGACCTTCCGCGAGGCGTAAACGCGCCCGCGTCACGGGGGCTAACGCGACCCGTCAGATCGTCGCTGTTTTTCTGATAGTTTGGACGCGAGGCAGATTATGACTGATCTGAATTGCTCTCTGAATTGCTCAAGCGCATTTCGATCGACCCGGAAATCTGTTTCGGTAAGCCTTGTATCCGCGGGCATCGGATTTTGGGTATCTCTGACCCTTGATCTTCTCGCGAGCCGCGCCTCGATCGAGGAACTTATCGAGAACTATCCGGACATCGACGATGCGGACGTGCACGCGTGCATCGGGTACTGCGCCGAGATGACGAGCGAGCGGTTCGTCGAGATCCCCATGAAAGGCACCCAATGATGCCGATCGAAACAATACTTCTGTTCTTGCTGATATTGTTGGTTCCGGAGCCATCGCTCGCTTCTGGACCACCGACTTGTCCGCCAGGCAAAGCCCCGCTCCAGCGCTCAAGCGGTCAATGGCAATGCATCAGTGGCCGGTGGATGGTGGGAACGCTGGACCCCTCGGATTGCCCTAAGGGAACCCATTTGGAAGGTATTCCGACCAGTACGGTTTGCGTACCGCCCAAGCCAAAGTGCCCGCAAGGTTCCAGCGCCCTCGCCGATCCAACCTCCGCCTCTGGCTGGGACTGCCTCCAACGCATCGGCTGTCCGGCCGGAACTAAGCCAAGCCTTGACCCTTCGGGCTGGAATTGTTTCCCGCCGGGCAACTCCATTAGGTGCCCGAAGGGTACCGTGTTTATCGGAGATGCCGCGGGATTTTGTGCGCCCGCCGACCGCAAGACCTGTCAGGCGACTCCTGGCTGGATGTGGAGTGGCGGCGGATGCCAGCGGCAGAACTAGAGCGGACCGGTGACCTGTGGCGCTGAGCCACTACCGGCGTCACCCCTCACAGCGCGTTGGCGCCGCGCTCGCCGGTGCGGATTCGCACCACCTCTTCCATCGGCATCACGAAGATCTTGCCGTCGCCGATTCGGCCGGTGCGCGCCGCGCGCTCGATTGTCTCGACCACCTGGCCGGCCAATTCATCGGACACGATTATTTCGAGTTTCACCTTGGGTAGAAAATCAACCACGTACTCGGCGCCGCGGTAGAGCTCCGTATGCCCCTTCTGGCGCCCAAAGCCTTTGACCTCGCTGACCGTCAGACCCTGCACTCCGATGCTCGACAGGGCTTCTTTGACTTCATCGAGCTTGAACGGCTTGATGATCGCCTCAACCTTCTTCATATGACTCCTCTCAATCCTTCGCCGACCTGCCACGCCGCGACGGCATCATTCACGGCTGCCATACCTTTTGCCTTTCCCGGCGGCTTACGCAAGTCCCCGCCACGGGCGGGAATCCCGACTATCGACAGGCAATCACGATGCCATCTCGGAGGCTGTCGGCGAAGTTCGCAGAATACGGGGGAACCGCTCCTAAAAATAGGCTGAGACTGTAAAAATTACCGAATGGATTGATTCCGCGATGCTTATTGCGCGGGCGAACGATGACCACGCAGGCATCGCGTTACTCCACGACCGCACCGGACTTCCCCTTGGCGCGGAACTTCGGCTCCTCGCCTCGCATTAGCCGCGCGATATTCTCGCGATGCCGCAATATCACAAGCGCGGTGATCGTTATTGCGAGCATGACGTACGGCTGCGGCAACAGAAGCGCCGCCACGGCAGGCGGCATCGCGATGGCGGCCGCGATCGAGGCAAGCGACATGATTCGGAAGATCGCGAAAACGATCGCGAAGGCCGCGATCGCTACGAGTACTGCCAGCGGCGAGATCGCGAGCCATACGCCGAGTGCCGCCGAAACCCCCTTGCCGCCACGAAACTTGAGGAAAACCGAGCAGATCGCCCCAATAAACGCCGCGAGTGCCGTCCACGCCACGGCGGCGACCGGAAAACCGGCCGCGCGCGCGAAAACCACCGGAAGCGCCCCTTTCAAAATGTCTCCAACGAACGTGAGTATCGCCGCGCTCGATCCACCGGCCCGCGCGACGTTCGTCATCCCGATATTTCCCGACCCGATAGCGCGCGGGTCGAATCCACGCATCCGTCCGACGATAACGCCGGACGGAATCGATCCAACAAGATAAGCGCCGATTACCAAGACGATCACGCTAAACACGATTGTTCAATTCAACCAGGGCTAGGGGTAAGGATGGTCGGGGTGACTGGATTTGAACCAGCGACTCCTGCGTCCCGAACGCAGTGCTCTGGCCAGGCTGAGCTACACCCCGATTCCGTATTGTCATGCCGGGACCGCGCAGACCGTCTTTTATAGCATCGCGAACCTCCTCACGCGAGAGCAAACGAACTCCGCGGCGGCGTCAAAGACGCGCAACTCACGCGATTTGTGGTAACGTGCGGTCCGATTTACTGGCGAGAATGCGGGAGAAATGGAGCCTCGGGATGAAGCTGCGCCAAATCGCATCGATCACACTATTCGTGATGGTCCTGCCAATTCTCGCGGGATGCGGCGGCGGCAATAGTTCGCCGCCATGCCGCCAGGCGGCATCCGATCAAAGCTGCGTCAGCTCATCGACCGTGGGCAGAACTCAACCGCCCAGCGACCCGTTCGCCAGGCGCCAATGACTAGTAGGATAACGCTAATCACGATTGTTTAATTCAACCAAGGATAAGAATGGTCGGGGTGACCGGACTTGAACCAGCGAGTCCTGCGTC
>JAJZAG010000385.1 GCA_021799555.1 Deltaproteobacteria bacterium
CTCGGCCACCCGTCCGGCCAACTCTGAATCGGACACGACCGAGTCGGCGCGCACTCCCGTCCGGCGCAGGAATGCATCGACTTGCTCGGGTGTCTGCTCTTCGCCCCAGAATGCGTGTTCCATCCGAAAGCCGCGCGGATTTCCAAGCACCGAATGCCACACGTAGAGCGCCGCGCCAAGCGCCGCTCCTGAATCTCCCGCCGCGGGCTGCACAAAAATTTGCTTGAACCCGCTCTCGCGCAGAATCCGGGTATTGGCGCGACTGTTTAACGCGACGCCACCCGCCATGCAGAGCCGATCAACGCCCGTGACCTCGTGCGCGCGCCGCGCCATCGCGAGCACCGCCTCTTCGGTCACCAATTGAACGCTCGCGGCTATATCCGCGTAGCGCATCGCGGACGAATCGAACTGACCTTCCGCGCCGATTCCGTCTTGATCCAGTTCGGCTGGTCCGAATGGTTCTTCGGGCCGCCGCGGCTCTCCGAACAAGCTTACGAAGCGCGAGCTGAACGATCGTTCGGACGCGTGCTGAAAGGAAAAGTAATCGAGGTCGAGCTCGAAGCTGCCGTCGCTCGCGATGTGCAGCAGCTTGCGCACCTGATCGGCGTAGCGCGGCTGTCCGAACGCCGCCATCCCCATCACCTTGTACTCGCCTTCATTGACCTCGAAACCAAGGAACGCGGTGAATGCGCTGTAAAACAGCCCAAGCGAATGCGGAAAATGAATTTCGCTCAGCAGCTTCAGGTCCGAGCCGCGCCCCACGCCGACGCTCGCCGTCGCCCATTCGCCTACGCCGTCGAGCGTCAGCACGGCGGATTCCTCAAATGGCGAGCAGAAAAATGCGCTCGCCGCGTGCGACAGGTGATGCTCGGAAAACAGAATGCGCTCGGCGCCGATCTTCAGGTTCTTCGAAATCAGGCGCTTGATCCATAGCTTGTCGGCCAGCCAGTTGCCCATCGCCTCCTGAAACATCCGCCGCGAGTGCGGAAAGCCAGCAAGCGATGTCTGCAGGATACGATCGAACTTGAGAAACGGCTTTTCGAAGAAGGCGACGTAATCGATATCGCTCGCGGCGATTTTGGCGGACCGCAGGCAGAAATCAATCGCGTTGACGGGGAAACGGAAGTCGTGCTTGACGCGCGAGAAGCGCTCCTCCTCCGCGGCGCCAACCAGTTGCCCATCACGCAAGATCGCCGCCGCCGCGTCATGAAAATGACACGATATGCCAAGAATATGCATCAGAACTGCCTGCGCGCCGCCACCATCGGATCGCCATCGTCTGCGTCGGGATGCGGTTTCCATCCGCCGCTCGGATGCCGCAGCGACGAGTCTCCGTGCCGGGCAAACATTCGCGCCGCAAGCGCGATTGGCGCAATCAGGACGAAAAACGCGAGGTTGAAAATCCCCCGCGCTTGCAAGTTTCCTGCGCGGCGTGCGAGGCGCTTCCACGCGCGCCATCCGCGCTTGGCGAGCCCAATCGCACCCTCGCGCTCGGCCGCTCCGCCATCATCGCGAGGCTCGAACTCGCCGGCAACAACTACCTGCCGACTCATCGAGTTCGCGCCTTCCTGAATTGGACCCGTGCCATCGTTGAACTGAATGAGCGCGGCATCACGGATTTGATTGCGGCGCGAGCATCCGGCATACCGCTGAGGCGATCATGCGGCCGCCGAATTGGTGACCCAGCGCATTCCAATGGCCGCTCCCATACCTGGTGTTTGAGAAACCGTGAAAGTACACCTGATGCTCCTGCGCGTATGCTTGCATCGGCGCCGCCAGGTCAAGGACCTCGATTCCGTTGTCGCGCCCGAATTCGGCGAGCCGGTGGTCGGCGTAAAAAAGATCGTTCACGCCGAGCCGAGCTTCAGTGCGCTGGGTGGCGACGCGACTCGGATTAACCTGGATTGGCGACCCGATATCGGCCACGAGAAACCGCGCGCCATGCTCGGCAGTGTCGCGCTTGAGCATCAGCAGCATCGCCTCGGTCACTGTCCACGCCTTGCGCCAATCGTCGGTGCGCGGCGGCGCGAAGATCGAATCCGACAGACCAGGCTCGTGCCCGACGGGCGGCGGGTTATGGCGCGCGCGGAACGATTTTATGATCCGATGGGAATTACCAAGCAGATCGAGCAGACGCGAATAGCGCGAATAGAACCGCGCCGCACAGTTCAAGCGGAAAGCTTCCGAATCCTCGAACGGACCGCCCAGCACGAGCTCGCCGGCTCGCTCGACGTAAAAGGGACGGCATTTGTCACCCTCGAGCGCAACCGAGTTGTTGCGGAAGTCATTGCCGTTGAAGAACGCCAACACGACGGCGTCGGGATGATATTTCCATCCGAAGCGATCGAGAGTCATGATCTCTTGCGCGGTTCCGTAGCCGTCAACACCCAAGTCGAGCGCTTCGACGATCTGGCCGGCGAGTGCCGGGCACGCGGCCAGACGGTCCTGCATCACGGACCAAAACGTGGCCATGCGCGGCAATTCCTGCGCCTCGGTGAACGAATCTCCGATTACCGCGATGCGAAACGTGCCGGGCGGTTTTGCAATCGAGTGGTCGATATCGCGCATCCCATCGCGATTGATTCGCACGAATCCTTCACCTTCGTCGCGCTGCCATCCGGCGGCGCCGGCCCTCAGACCCCATCCGCGATCGCCGTCGTAGGTGAAAAAATGCGGATTGGGAGGACCGAAGATGCGCAAGCCAATCTCGGCGATCAGGCATGCCGCGATGATTCCTATGAGCGCAACGCCCAGATTTTGTAGCAGTTTCAGCAAGCCTCGTCCGCGATCATACAACCCTGAGATATTGGCGCACGTAAGCACCCGGCCCGCCGCGCGCGACAAATGTCTTGACGCAGTGTCGCCGCACGAAATTCATTTGCGGGGCCTTCCGAGAGACAATGAACGGCGCACCCGCTATCGCGCGCGTACACTCCTGTCGCAACATCATTGCCGATCGCAGGCGGCGAGGCTAACCATCGGCGCGGCTGCCGCGTATGCGGCACCCGCTCGGAAATCTGCCCGAGCCGATCGCCAAATTCCGCGGATTGCGCCCCTGCGCCAGTGCGTCAATTAGGATGCTTGCGCAGGAAGGTTGGCACGTCCAGCTTGTCGTCGCCGTCGAGCAGCACGTTAGGTTCGAGGCGCTCCGCAGCGCCGCTTTCCTCAGAAGGAGCGGACATTCCACGGCGTTTGAACGCAGGAATATCCAGGCTGCTTTCA
>JAJZAG010000386.1 GCA_021799555.1 Deltaproteobacteria bacterium
TGCTGGATGTCCATGCGGTAGATATGATCGGCGCCGAACACCGCGATCAGGTCGGGTTTGACGTCGTCGATAAGATTCAAGTTCTGAAAGATCGCATCCGCCGTGCCCTGATACCACGACTCGCCCAGGCGCATCTGAGCGGGCACTGGCACGACGAAATGGTCAGGCAGCATCCCGCCGAACTGCCATCCGTCCTTGAGATGCTCGATTAGCGACTGCGAGCGCCATTGGACGAGGACATAGATTGCGTAGATACCCGAGTTGACGAGGTTGGAGAGGACGAAATCGACGATCCGGTATTTTCCGCCAAAAGGCACCGCAGGCTTGGCGCGATCCCGGGTCAGCGGATGGAGCCGCGTGCCCTGCCCTCCGGCCATGACCAGCGCAAGCGTTCTCATCCTGCGGAAGGCCTAATCACGGCCGTTTTCGGCCTGAATTCGCGAATCATGGCCTGCCAAGTATAGGGTTGGCGCGGTATCCGATAAAGCCGGGCGCCGCGACGAGCCGGGGCTGGCCACGTGTGCCGTGAAGTGTGCAGCAACTGTAGCAAATGGAGCAGTCTTCCCATCGATTCAGCATTCCGCAGTTACCTGCCACAAACCTCAAACCGCTGGATCGGGTTGATCTTACAGGGTTTTCTCCAAAAGCGCGACTTATTCGATGAGGGGCACACCGATTGCTTGAAACGTTTGCGAGGTTCGTACGTCTAAGATGCCGGAGGGGTCATAGAGATCCATCCATACCTCCACAGGAAGGGAGGAGATTCTCATGCAAACAGCCACCACCAGGAATGAAACCACTTCCGGCTCCAGCCGAGGGATCGTCTATCGCACCACGTGCCAGAATCCCGGATGCGGCGCCACCTTTGATCTTCGCATCACCGCCGCCAATGCGAGCCTGCTGAGCGGTTCAATGCCGTGCCCTCGATGCCGCCGGCACGGCGGATTTCTCAAATCGCAGGGCCGTATCGGCGACAAACTCTTCGCCGCCAAGCTGATGTTCCGCGCAACCGGCGTGGGCCCGAGCCTTCGCGAGGACGAAGATATTTTCGGCGAGAACCGCTATTAAACTCGGCCTGGAGATCGGATAAAATATTTGTACCGTCGCTAGATCTGGTACTCCACGTTCACGGTTCGAGCCGCACGGACTTTCCGCGCGGCTCGTTCATTTCCCCCACGAGCGCGCCACCACAGTCTCGCACAATCGTCGCCGCCGCCGCGCGATCGTCGCGGACGAATCCGCCGGGAGCGCGTTTTACGTTTTGAGGCCATATGCCCGAATACACCGGCAGATTTGAATCGACCGTTCCCTACTACGCGCGTTTTCGGCCGCGCTATCCGTCCGCCCTTTATGAAAAGGTCGCCGCTCGGTGCGCGCTCGACGGTCACGGGAATCTGCTCGACCTCGGATGCGGTCCCGGATTCATTGCAATCGCGATGGCGCGATACTTCGCGGAGGTCGTCGGCATCGACCCGGAGCCCGCGATGATTGACGCGGCCCGACTCGAGGCCGAAATCGCCGGGGGCAAGGTGAGTCTCGTCCGCGGCAGTTCACAGACACTTGGCCGTGATCTCGGCTTATTCCGGATGGTCACGATGGGCCGGTCTTTCCAATGGATGGACCGCGATGCGACGCTCGTCACCCTCGACACGATTATCGAGCCCCGCGGCGCGATCGCACTCTTCGGCGAGCGGTCGCTCGACGCGCCCGAAACCCGATGGCGCAGCAGGTGGGAAGGTATCGCTAAGAAATTCGCAGACCCGAACTCACTTCGCCGCCACTGGTCGAATCCCGGATGGGAGCCGCATGAGGCCGTGCTGCGCCGCTCGCGATTCTCGGAGATCGAGCGGCTCACCGTGACCGTCAGTCGGCGCTCGACACTCGATGAACTGGTTGGGCGCGCCTATTCGATGTCGTCAACCTCGATCGCGACACTCGGCGATCGCCGCGAAGAGTTCGAGCGCGAGTTGCGCGCCGAACTGCTGGCTGTCTCACCTTCGGGAGTGTTCGATGAACTGGTTGAAAGCGCGGCAGTCCTGGCGTTTCGCGCGCAATAGGGGTGTGGGCATCGGCTCGCGCAATCGGGGAATTAATCGATCGGTAGCAGGATTTAACCTATAGCTTCACGGTGCGCGTTAGCATAGTGTGTTTTCATAACGGTCGGATTGTTTCCTTACATCGGAATCCGGGAATTAGCCCGGATTTTCTGTTCGAGCTTCCCCGGCACATACCTAACGGAGGGCAACAGATGCCCAGCAAGTTATACGTAGGCAACCTCGCCTACACGGTCTCCAACAACGACCTCGAGTCACTCTTTTCGCAGGTCGGTCAGGTCGCGAGCGTCGCGGTGATCATGGACAAGTTTTCCGGCCAGTCGAAGGGATTCGGCTTCGTCGAGATGACCAACGCGGAAGACGCCGCCAAGGCTATTTCGCAGTTCAATGACACGGAGCTCAAGGGCCGTAATATCAAAGTCAATGAGGCCAAGCCTCGCGAGTCCGGCTTCGGCGGCGGCGGCGGAGGCCGCAGCGGCGGCGGAAACCGCAGCGGTGGCGGCGGACGCGACCGCTGGTAGGACGCTTTCGAGCGGGCGGGCGCAAGCTCGCCCGCTCTACTTTACGAGACCGTCCGGCGAACGCCCCAAATCCACGCCGCAATCCAATTAGCGGAGGCCATCTGCATGAACGAAAAACGCCGCAAAGAACAAATCCGCAAACAGAAGCAGCAGGACAAGGAACAACGCAAGGCCCGGCGCCTCGCCGAGAAAAAATCAAATCCCGAAGGCTCCCGCCTCGATGCCGACCTTGAAGGAATCGTAGCCGGCCCGCAGCCCGGCCAGATTATCGACCTCGACGAGTAGCCTTCCTGCGCATGTATTGCGCCGGAATTTGACCCCTCCAAAGATTGCCGTCCCTTGCGGCATTTCCCCCGCCCACCTGACCCAGAGTCAGCGCTCGGGCCGCGGATCAACGACCGGAAATCGCGTCGGGAACGTATCAAGCATCGCAAGAATTTCGAGTAGCGCCGCGCGCCTGCCGATAACGGCGATTCGCCCCAAATCGAGCGCGGACGCATACGTCAGCTTCTGCAGCGATATTTCGTCGAGCGTCGCTCGCGTCAGCTCGAGCGTCGCGTCGGCGCTTTCGGCGCGCGTGTCCGGCACACAGCTAAGCGCGCTGTTCGCGAGCGTCATCATGTAGTCCTGCTTGGTGTCGGTGAAAC
>JAJZAG010000387.1 GCA_021799555.1 Deltaproteobacteria bacterium
CAGGCGGCCGGCCACGCAGGTGGCCTCGCGGACCTTACCCATTCGTGTCTCCCATGTCGCACTCCCGCCGATCACGGCGGACGTGTCACCGGGCAACGATGCTAGCGACGCGCGACAGCGCGAAGCAGTACGGAATTTCCGCAAAGAACCGGCCGAGGCGTGCCGGTCCGGTGCCCAACGGAAGCCGGGGCGAGTTTATGTTGCACCGGCGCCGCGGACCGCGGGCACGAGGTCCGCGGCGGCGGGGCGCCGCCCTTCGGTGCGAATGCGCAGGCGCAGCTCGTCACGGAAGGTATTCACCGCCGTGAAGAACTCGCTCATCATCACCATCCAGCAGTACATGCCGCGCTCGGTCAGTCGGATCGCATCGGGGTCGAAGCGTATGGCACCGATCAGGCGCATGGCGGCCAACTCCGGCGCCATGCGCCACCAGAACGAGCGGCCGTACTTGGCCGCGATGAAAGCGTACGGCAGAGACAGCCCGAACATCCGCACCAGGAAGTCGTAACGCATGCGCTGTTTGAGTGTCAGGACTTTGCAGTCCGTTATGCCGCTTTCCCCGGCCGCGATCCGCTCGCGATAGCGGTTCAGAGAGAACGTGGTCGAATACATCCGTCCACCGACATAGCTGAATGCGCCGCTGCCGACACCGACGTATTCGTCCTGCTGCGTGACGTATTCATCGATAGACCGCGGTCCGGGTCCAGACGCGGCACGCGAAAAACACCATGCGGACGAGGGCTCATAGGCGGGACGCAACCGCTCGAGGATCCGGCCGTAATACTCGAACGCGCGCCCCGGATCCGCGATCCCGAGATTCTTCTCGATGGGTCGCGCCGTGGACGCGGACGTCATAAGCGGATAGAAGGACACCTGGTCCACATCGAGGTCGCGCACGATGGCGAGGTCGCGCTCGAGAGACTCGCGGCTCTGTTGCGCGAAATTGAAGATCATGTCTACGTTGAGCGTCGGAAAGCGGCCCCGGGCCGCGGCCAGCCGCGCGGCGATCTGCGTGCCGCAGCCGTAGGGCTCGTAGCGCTTCATGGCGCGCAGCAGCGCATCATCGAAACTCTGCACACCGACGGACAGCCGGTCGAGGCCGGCGCTTTGCAACACATCGAGCACGTCGGGCCGCAAATGATTCGGGTTTGTTTCGACCGACAGGGTGCGGATCGGCCAGCAGGCCCGGATGAGCCGGAGGGTCTCGCCAAGCTCCCGGGGGCTGACGGTCGGTGTCCCGCCGCCGACATAGACATCTGCGAAGATGAAGCCGCGATCACGATACAGGCGGATCTCGCGGCGCAGCATCTCGAAGTAGACGCGCGCTTTGTCCTCACGGTACCGGACGCGCTGAAAGGAGCAGAACGGACAGAGCGATTCACAAAACGGGACGTGCACATAGAGCTGGCAGGGCGCGCTCGGCGCCGCGATCGGCGCGGCCGGCACCGAATCGTCGAATCGCGTCACGATCGCGAACTCGCGGCGCAAAATGCGCATGAATGGCGCTTTGAACCAGGGCGCGCCTCCGCACCATTGAGTCATGGTCAGGCCATCCGCTCAATCCACGACCTGTGTCGATGGCAAATGCTCCCACGCGCCGGGATGGCGTTCTGTGCGTATCTTTACCAATGCCCGATCCCATCACGGGCTGTCGCGCACGCGCCGGAATAGGCGTAAAATTGATTTTTGTCACTGAAATCTGGACCGATTCGAAATCGCGAGTGCGAACCGAATCGGGAAAAAGGTATTCTCCGTCGGGGCCACCTGCGCGACGCGGCGGATTTGTCGAGGCTTGCCACCAATCCCCGGAAGGTGCTGCGCAGAACGGACACGCGGACAAATGGCCGCAGCGCCGAACCCGGTTGCGGCCAATGGGAGAACGCGACTCGTCATGCGCTTGACGCCGCCTGAACTTGCGCATAGTGCGCTGGAAGCGGCCCCAGACGCGATGCTCATCGTCGACGCCGAGGGCGCCATCTGCTTTGCGAATCGGCAGGTGTTCGCGCTGTTTGGCTACGCGCGCGAAGAGCTCCTTGGCCTGCCGGTCGAGACCCTGATTCCCCAACGATTCCGCGACCGGCATCTGGCGCACCGCGGCGATTACATGACGCGCATGCGGGTACGGCCCATGGGCCAGAATCTCGAGCTCTACGGGCTGCGCCGCGACGCCAGCGAGTTCCCCGTCGAGATCAGCCTCAGTCCGGTAGCCGACAACGACCCGCCGCTCGTGGTCGTGGCGATCCGCGATGTGAGCGAGCGGCAACGCGTGCAACGGGAGCTGATCGTGGCGCGCGCTGTGGCCGAGGACGCACGCAACGTCGCGGATCTGGCGCGCGAGAGCGCCGACCGCGCCAATCAGAGCAAGAGCCGTTTTCTCGCCACCGCGAGCCATGACTTGCGCCAGCCGCTGCAGGCGCTGGCATTGCTGAACGGCACCCTGCGCCGCGCGGTCAGCGATCCGCTCGTCACCGAAGCGCTCGCCCAGCAGGAACAGGCCATCGGGGCGATGTCGCGCCTGCTGAACGCCCTGCTCGACATCAGCAAACTCGAATCGAGGAGCGTGCGGCCGGACATCACCGAGTTCTCCGTGGCGCGCATCTTCGAGGAGATGCGCCGCGAGTTCGCCAGTCTCGCGACACGCAAGGGTCTCACCCTCCAGGTCGATGCGACGGACGCGTGTATCCGCAGCGACGCGTCATTGGTTGAGCAAGTGCTGCGCAACCTTCTGTCCAATGCCATCAAATACACCCGCGACGGCACCGTAGCGCTTGTCTGCCCGTTCGCGGACGAATCAATCGTGCGGCTCGAGGTGCGCGATTCCGGTATCGGAATCTCCGCCGATCAGATCCCGCTGATCTACGATGAATTCTATCAAGTCGGCGTCGCCACCAATACGACGCGCGACGGATACGGCCTGGGCCTGGCGATCGTCAAGCGCATCGTCGCGTTGCTCGCGTTGAAGATCGAGGTGCACTCGCAGCCGGGCCGAGGCTCGACCTTCGCGCTGCTGTTGCCGTCGGCCGGCCGACTCGCACCCGCGCCGGGCGCGAGCGAGGATGGCGCCGCCGCCGCGCCTGCCGTCGTTCACAGCGGTCAACCGCGCATCCTGCTCGTGGAGGACGACCCGAGCGTGCGCGATGCGACGCGGATGTTACTGAAAATCGAGGGCTTCGCCGTCACGGCGGTCGGCTCGCTCGAAGAGGCCCTGGACGCGTTCG
>JAJZAG010000052.1 GCA_021799555.1 Deltaproteobacteria bacterium
GGTCTGCGGAGAAAGCACGATCTGCGGAGCCGGATTGACCGGTACGAACGAGCAAGTGCCGTCGGCGTTGGTCAACTTGATAATGCGATCGGTTTGAATCGCATACATACATCCGTCCGGACCGACCGTCACGAAATCACCCCGCGAACCGCCGGAATAGATTACGGTTAGCGTCGGCGGAGAAGTGCTGGTGTCGACTTTGGTGATCGTGCCGTTGTTGGCATTGACATAGAGAGGTGGGGCCGACGGATTGGCGGCATTGTAACCGATCGCAATGCCGTCGGCGGTTGGGATTGATGCGACCAGGGTGGCAACGCCCGGGGTTGGCGCGTTGGTGCCGGTGATACTGTAAATGTTGCCGCCCGAGGCCGCGTATAGGGTGCCGTCGGGAGCAACGGCGATACCGTCGGGGGCGCTGGCCGGCGGCTTGTTGTAAAGAGTCAGCGTGCCGGGACCGCTGGCGAAATTCGAAATGGTATATATACTGTTGCCGCCAAATACCCCAGCAGAGACAAAAAGATCCCCGCTAATCGGATCCGCGGCCAAACCTTCCGCGGAATCCAGACCAACTACCTGCCCGAGCAACGCTCCATTGGAGGGATCGATCTGGTAAACGCCGCCGTAGTCGTTGTTTGAGGATGCCAGGTAGAGGTGGCCATCGCTGGTAAATGCCAGCCCCGCGAGTATTTGAGCAAGCGGCGGCGTACTCAGTAAGTGCCCTGGATCGGCGACGCCGCCTTGCGGCCCGAACTTGTATAAGGGCGGGGACGAGTAAATTGATCCATTGTTATTGGCCGCAACAAAGAGATTACCTTGCGCATCGAAGGCAAGCCCGATCGGACCAATGCAAGAAGAAGCGTAGGGTAGGAATCCGCTCGCGAAGGTCGAGACGGCATACCCCGCAGCGGCGGTGCCAATTCCGATATTACAAGGATTTGAAACCGTGGAATTGGTATAGTCAACGACCGCCGACCCCGGTACAGGAAGGTTCCCGTCGGTGATGTCGGTCGCCGTGTATGTGACGTTTTCGGCCACCGTGTCGGTGGCAGTGAAGGCAATTGTTCCGTTCGAATTAGTCGTACCAGTGGCGCCCGAAACGACCGAGCTGCCGTTACCCTGAGATAGACCGACGATCTTGTCAGGCGAGGGATTACCCTTCGCATCCTGCAAGGTCACTGTGATCGTCGTGGTGCTGGTGCCGTTGGCGGTCACAGTCGTTGGATTCGCGTTGATTCCGCCTGCAGCGGCGGGTGGGTATTCAAAGGTCACGGTTCCAGTGTTTGCAAGAGTCCCAGCGCCGGTGCTGGCGGTTAGAGTGACTGTTTCGGGGGTTGTATCCGTGACCGTGAACAGCGCGGCGCCATTGCTCGCGTTGCTGATCGCGTTGACCGCCGTGACCACGGCGCTCGAGCCGGTGTTCGCCTTGAGCTGTACGGTCTGGCCGCTGATCGTGCGGTAGTTGCTGTCCAGCAGGACGACGGCGACGCCCACGTCGCTGACGCCATCGGCCGCGGCTATTGGCGGGAACGGTGCGACCACCGAAGTAGCGGTATCAACGCTGCCGGCACTACCGCCGCTCAGAGCCAACGACATCGCCGCGATATTGGGCGAGCCGAGGCCGACCTGCGCGAACGTGCTGCCCATCGAGGTTGCGGAGTGAAAGGCGTTCGTATTGGCCAGGGGATATAAGGATGGATTCAGAAAACCAAGTTCCTTGCCTGTCGATTGATTGAGCAAAGCGACGGCGGCAGCCCAGATGGGAGTCGCGACGCTGGTCCCGCCGTAAAGCATTCCAGTCGGGCATCCTCCGTCGTCGGCCTGGCAGATCGAAAAGCCTTCCTCAGGATCGGCGGGCGCCGTCACGTCGGGTACCGAGCGCGCGGCCGCTGTATTAAGCCCACCCTGATAGGACGGTCGCGCAAAGAATCTGCTGAGACCATAGCCGCCTTGTCCCGTTGGCGGCGTGTTATTGGTGCCATCCCACCAGGTTTCGCCGCCGTAGGTGCCGAGCAGGTTGAAGGTTGGCGATGTGCCGCCGACCGCCGTCGCGTGCGGCGAATCCGCGGGAACGTGAACCGTGTTCGGACTGCCGTCAAGGCAGGTGCTGCCGTGGTCGCCCGATCCGTTCAGGACGGTGATACCCGCAGCCGCGGCATTCGCGAATATAGTATCGAGACTTTGGACATCAGCGAGCGTGGTCTGATCTTCGCAATAGGCCCAACTGTTCGAGATGATGTTATCGCCGTCACCGATCATGGCGTTGAAAACCGCCTGGAAGCTGCCGCGTCCGGTGAACGGCGCGTCGTAAACGACAACTTGCGCCGCCGGCGCCAACCCCATCACGGCGTCGATATCGAGCAGAACCTCGGCCTCGCCCGCGCCCGGTGCTCCCGCGCCGCCAGAGACATCGACCCGCGACAGGTTCCCGATCCGGGTCGGGAAACCGAGCAGGTTCAAATAATTCTGCACGTCGGAGGTGTGATAGTTATCGAACTCGAGCAGTCCAATCTTCTGGCCGGCGCCCGGACCAGTGGTGGATAGAGTCTGAGGAGCGAGCGTACCCGATTGAGTGGCGGCGAGTTGTCTTAACTCAGGCGCGGGCCCCGGGTTGGCGGCGTACGCCGCCACCATGTTCAAAGTATCGGCGGCGCACTGAAAGCGCAGCAATGTAACCGCGGGAGAAATCGCGCTCAGCCCGATCTCCCCTCCCGCAAGATCGAGGGCGAGCGAACCCCTCTCGCCCGCATCCATCGCAGACGCAAGATAACAGCTATACGGTATCTGACCTTCGTTAGCTTCCTTGGCGGCGTCGATGGCTTCTTTGGTGCTTCCCACCCTGGTTGGCCGTGCAAGGTCGGAAAGACCTACGATTGCCTCGACGTGCGCCGCGATTCGCGCTGGCAGGGCGGGGTTAGCATTATTGGCATAAAAGTTCACCCCATCGAGACGATAGTCTCCGATCTTGATTTGGAATGCGCGCTCGGCATCGCCCCGCGTGCCGCGCACCGTGATCGTGAGCCTGTTCTTGGAACCTTGGACCAGACGGAATCCATTCGTGCGCAACCATTTTAGGACCGCGGTATAATCATCGCGGCTGGGACCGAAGCGATCGGCGATTTGTCGCTGAGTCAGAAAGCGATGGAAAACTTTCGAGTGAGGCGAGTAAATCTCGCGCAGATAGGCATCGAACCCGGCTTGATCGTCGCGTCTCAGAGTAAGCGTCAGACTTAACGGCTGATTTCTCTCGGAAAGGCCATTGCGCACCGCCGCGCTGCCGTTGTGCGGGATCGCCTTGGCGAGCGCGGGCAGCACATGGCCGGGCAGCCGAACTGTTGCGTCAGGATTTCCTGCGCTGGCGCCCGACGCAAATAGGATCGTGATAAAGGCGACGAAGATTGTTTGGAAAGCTCGAAACATTAGCGCCCCCCTGTTCGCGCTAGTCAACCATCAAGAGCGAGTACGGATATGCGGAAATCAATCACGCCTCTATTCCGCAATTTCCGTCTTAGCCTCTCGAATGAAGATGCTTAGCAACGCTTTAGTAGCGCAACCGGTCCTGAACGACAACCGTTTAGACTTTTGCGGCGGCTGTGGCGGAGATAGCGCGCTTACCCCCGCGAAGTAACTCAGCTAGAAGTTAGTGCCTGACCGGAAGTGAGGGTCCCTCAATTCTTCATCCAGTCGGAGAGTGAAAAATCCGGGTTCATGGGCCGGCGTGCCGTGCGGCCTGTTGAACAAATTCCCTGGGTGGAACGTAGCCCAGAGCGGTGTTAGGACGACTCTCGTTATAGTGCTCGCGCCAAGCTTCGATCTTGCGCTTGGCGTCGTCAAGGGAAAGGAACCAGTTAGTGTTCAGACACTCGTCGCGACGACTGGAGGCATTCCGATCTGATCGAAAATTTGTCGATCATTTCCGCTTAAAGGACTGTCCGCGCGAGGAAGTTACTGGTGGACGCAGCAGGATTTGAACCTGCGACCCCATGCATGTGAGGCATGTGCTCTAACCGAGCTGAGCTATGCGTCCACCGGGAAAAAGGATTATCGCGCCCGCGCCGCGTCCTCGCAAGACCGCGCGATGACGCCGCGGCTCGCAGGCGCGCTTGCGCGGACGCGCGCGGCGGGCAACTATGCTCGCATCCGCGATGCGCTACGGATTCGTAATCGACCAGGACCGCTGCATCGGATGCCACGCGTGCACGGTCGCGTGCAAGGAAGAGCACAACGTACCGATCGGCGTGTTCCGCACGTGGGTCAAGTATATCGAGAAGGGCGAGTTCCCCGACGCGAGCCGCCATTTCGGCGTGATGCGATGCAACCATTGCGACGCGGCGCCATGCGTCGAAATCTGCCCGACCACCTCGCTCTACCGGCGTGACGACGGAATTATCGATTTCGATTCCGCCCGCTGTATTGGTTGCAAATCGTGCATGCAGGCGTGCCCGTACGACGCGCTCTATCTCGATCCGAATTCGCACACCGCCGCGAAGTGCAACTACTGTGCGCACCGAGTCGAACAGAACCTCGAGCCCGCGTGCGTGATCGTGTGTCCGACGCAGGCGATTATAACCGGCGATCTCGACGATCCGCAGAGCACGATCGCGGCGCTCGTCGCGACGCAAAAAGTCGTCAGCCGCAAACCGCACAAAGGCACCGAACCCAAGCTCTTCTACAAGGGAATCGACGGCGACCTGTTGCAGCCAACGATGCCTGCGCGCACCGCGTCGCACTTCTGGGCCGATCGCGGTGACGCCGCCGAATTCGCCGCGCTCGCCGCGAGCCCTGACGCGCGCCGCTCGTCCGGGGCCTCGCGCGTGGTTTACGAAGTCGCGCATCGAGCGCCGTGGGGATGGCGGATCGGCGCGTACCTGTTCACCAAGTCGATCGGGGCTGGCGCGATTTTGATCGCGGCGCTGATGCTGACGCTCGGCTATCGGTCGGATTTGCTGTTGATGGGATTCGGCGCGCCCGCGCTCGCGATGGTGTTCGTGACGCTGACGGCGATCCTGCTGATCGCGGATCTGAAGCGGCCCGAGCGATTTTACTTTCTGCTCACCAAACCAAATCCGAGCTCGTGGCTCGTGATCGGCGGTTGGATCCTGATGGCGTTCGGGGGCCTGGCGTTTCTATGGTTTGCGAGCGCATGGTTCGCGGGACTTCCGCCGCCGATCGTGGTGTGGCTCGGCGCGCTACTCGCGATCGCGGCGGCCTGCTACACCGGCTTTCTATTCGCGCAAGCCAAGGGCCGCGATCTATGGCAAAGCCCGCTCTATACGTGGCATCTGCTGATTCAGGCCGCCGTGGCCGGCGCAGCGATTTTGACCCTCGCCGGCGCGTTCACCGGAATCTCGCCCGATACGATACTCGCGCTGGGCAACACACTCGCCATCGCGATGGCGCTGAGCCTTGCGATGATTCTCGCTGAAGTTTACCTGCCGCCGCCCGGAAAAGAAGTGGAGCTCGCGACCGACCTTTTGACCGTAGGCGCTCTGCGCGGACGGTTTTGGGGCGGCGCGCTCGGGCTCGGGATCGTCGCGCCGATTATTCTTATCGCGCTCGCCGAGCGTGTCGGCGCGGCCCCGGCCTTCGAGATGCTCGCCGCGGCGCTCGGACTTTTGGGAGTCTGGATGTTCGAAGAACTATGGGTGCGCGCCGGACAAGCGGCACCGCTGAGTTGATTGCAATGGCGCAAAAAGAACTTCCGCTTCCGCTTAATCCTGCCGCACGCGACCTCGACGCACCGGCCTCCGGACTCGCCGCCTATCCACCGGCCGAAAAATGGGACGACTTTGTCGATTACGATCCGGCCGCGTGGCCGCGCAAAGTCGAGCGCCATCATCAAATCATCCCGACGATTTGCTTCAACTGCGAAGCGGGCTGCGGACTGCTCGCATATGTCGATAAATCAACCCTCAAGATTCGCAAGTTCGAGGGCAATCCCGAGCATCCGGGCAGCCGCGGCCGCAACTGCGCCAAGGGTCCCGCGACGCTCAACCAGGTCACCGACCCTGAGCGGATTCTTTATCCCCTGCGCCGGGCCGGAAAACGCGGCGAGGGCAAATGGGAGCGCGTCAGTTGGGATGCCGCGCTCGACGATATAGCAGGCCGGATTCGCGCCGCGCTCATCGATGGCCGCCGCAACGAGATCATCTACCATGTCGGCCGCCCCGGCCACGAGCTGGTGTACAATCAGCGCATCCTGCATTCCTGGGGAATCGACGGCCATAACAGCCACACCAACGTATGCTCGGCAGGCGCGCGCACCGGGTATGCGTTCTGGCACGGTTACGATCGGCCGTCGCCCGATCATGCCAACGCGCGGTTTATCCTGCTGCTCAGCTCGCATCTCGAGACCGGACATTACTTTAATCCGCACGCGCAGCGGATTATCGAGGGCAAAGAGCGCGGCGCCAAGCTGTGCGTGATCGATACCCGATTATCCAACACCGCCGCCAAGGCCGATTACTGGCTCTCGACCTGGCCGGGCACCGAGGCCGCGGTGCTGCTCGCGATGTGCAACGTGATCCTGCGCGAGGATCTGTTCGACCACGAGTTCGTGCGACGCTGGGTCAACTGGGAGGAGTTCCTGCGCGAAGAGCATCCGGGCAAGCCGCAAACCTTCGATAGTTTCATCGCGACCCTCAAGGAAATTTACGCGGAATTCACGCCCGAGTTCGCCGAGCGCGAGTCAGGCGCTCGCGCCGATGTAATCGTAGAGGTCGCGCGTGAGGCCGCGCGCGCGGGTGCGGCGCTCGCGACTCACGTCTGGCGTAACGCCGCCGCGGGCAATCTTGGCGGATGGCAAGTCGCGCGCGCGCTCGAGTTCCTGGTCGTTCTGTGCGGCGCGGTCGGCACGCCCGGCGGCACCAGCCCGAGCGCGTTCAACAAATACATCCCGGCGCCGCCGATGATGCCGCCGCCGCCGCGCGTGTGGAACGAGATGATCTGGCCGCGCGAGTATCCGATCGCATTCTTCGAAATGAGCTTTCTGCTTCCGCATTTCCTGAAAGAACATCGTGGCAAGCTCGCCATGTACTTCACGCGCGTCTATAACCCGGTCTGGACCAATCCGGACGGAATGACCTGGCTCGAAGCGATCACCGACGAGACTAAGGTCGAACGCCACGCCTGCCTGACGCCCACCTGGAGCGAGACCGCGTGGTTTGCCGATTACGTTCTGCCGATGGGCCACGCCTCCGAGCGTCACGACCTGATGAGTCAGGAGACGCAGGCCGCCAAGTGGATCGGATTTCGCCAGCCAGTTCTGCGGGTCGCGCTCGAAAAGCAAGGGCGCAAATTTGCCAGCACTTGGGAGGCGCATCGCGACGCCGGACTCGGCGAAGTCTGGGAGGAAGACGAGTTCTGGATCGAGCTGTCGTGGCGCGTCGATCCTGACGGCTCGCTCGGGGTGCGCAAATTCTTCGAGTCGCCATACCGCCCCGGTGAGAAACTGCTGGTCGACGAATACTACCGATGGATTTTCGAAAACAGCGTGCCGGGACTCCCGGCCGCCGCCGCGAAACTCGGGCTTTCGCCGCTCGAGTACATGCGCAAGTTCGGCGCCTTTCTGATCGAGGACAAATCCTACGCGACGTTCGAGGCCGAACCGAAAGCCGCCGACCTTGAAGGCTCCGAGATCGATCCGGCCTCGCGCGTGATCCGCAAAAACGGCGCGCCGGTCGGCGTCGAAATAGACGGCGCCAACCACGCCGGATTTCCCACGCCCTCGCGCAAGCTCGAATTCTATTCGCGCACCCTAAAAGATTGGAAATGGCCCGAGCACGCGCTTCCCGGCTACATCCGCAGCCACGTCCATTGGTCCAATATCGACGCCGAAAAGGGCGAGATGCTTCTGCTGCCGACCTTTCGCCTGCCGACGCTCGTTCATACGCGCTCCGGCAACGCTAAGTGGCTCTATGAAATCTCGCACAAAAACCCCATCTGGATTCATCCGCGCGACGCCGAGCGAATCGGCGTTGTCACCGGCGCCCTGGTCAAGGTCCACACCGAGATCGGCTATTTCGTTGACAAAGTCTGGGTGACCGAGGGCATCCGCCCCGGCGTTATCGCATGTTCGCATCACCTTGGCCGCTGGCGTTTGCAAGAAGATAACGGCGGCGAACGCTGGTCAACCGCGCTCGTCGATCTGCGCCAACCCGAGCCGGGAAAGTGGATGATGCGCCAGATCCACGGCGTGCATCCCTTCAAGAGTGACGATACGGATTCGTCGCGCGTATGGTGGGAAGACGCCGGAGTGCATCAGAACCTGACCTTCCCCGTTCAACCCGATCCGATCAGCGGCCAGCACTGCTGGCATCAGAAAGTGCGCGTCGACCGGCCGGGTGCGAACGATCGTTACGGCGATATTTTCGTCGATACCAACAAGTCGCATGAAGTCTACCTGCGCTGGCTCGCGATGGCGCGTCCGGCTCCAGGCCCCGATAATCTGCGCCGCCCACTATGGATCGCACGCGCCTACCGCCCCGACACCGCGGCGTTTTATTTGACCTGAGCGCTCGACCTGCGCCAAAGTCGAGCGCAGCGCGAATCGCGGCGCGCGCGCCGCGGGAGGTCAGGCGATGGGACGGTTACGGCAGGTGAGCCTCGAAGAGGCTGCGCCCGAGGTCAAGGAACTATACAAACAGTTTTTCGGCGCGCGCGACCCCGTCGCGCATCCCGGTACCGCGACCGGCACGCCTGGCGACTACTGGACGACTTTCGCGCTGGTGCCGGACCTGCTTTTTCAGGCGCGCAACTCGCTGATGGCGCTGATGCAACCTGGGCGCAAGCTGCCGGCCAGGCTGCGCGAGCTCGCGATTCTGCGCACCGGCATCGTCGGGGATTCACGCTTCGAGTACTCGCAGCATCTGAAGGTGGCGCGGATGGTCGGCGTCGCCGAGGACAAGCTCGCCGCGATCAAGAGCTGGGCGCTGTCTGACAAATTCGCACCCGCCGAGCGCGCCGTGATGCAGGCCGCCGACGAAATTGTCGGGCGCAACCTGGTCGAGGACGAAACTTTCGCCGCGCTCAAAGAGCATCTCGACGACGCACAAATCATGGAGCTGTTCTATGTGATCGGACTGTGGCGGATGCACGGGATGATCGTGCGCGCGCTCCATCTCGAATTCGACAACGACACTACAGCTCGGATGCAGGAAGTTCCTGCGCCTGCACCGGCCAAGGCGTAGATCTAAAAGACGGGAGGATGAGCGAATGACCGTTGTTGTATTTACACAAGATGGCTGAGGCGCGTGCCATCAGGCGATAGAGTTTCTAGCGCGCAACAATATCGAGTTCATCGAAAAGAACATCAGCCACGACCAGTCCGCCCGCGACGCACTTATTGCAAAGGGCTTCCGCGCGACCCCGGTAACGATAATCGGCGAAGAGTCGATAATCGGATTCAGCGCGATGAAATTCCGAAAAGCGCTCGGGATCACCAGTTGATTCCGGCGCTATCGCGACGCCTTCGGGTCTGAATCGGGACGCGGTCGGCTTGCGCCGCCTTGCGGGCCGCGATGGCTGTGGGTTATCGTCGAGTTAAGCGGGCAGCGGCTCGCAGCCGAAGCCTAGGGAGATCCCAAGATGCGAGACGTTTCAGTCATCGGCGCCGGAATGGTGAAGTTCGGCAAGTACCTGGATACGAGCATGAAAGTGATCGCCCGAGATGCGGTCAATAATGCCCTCGGGGTCGCGGGCGTGGATCAGGGAAAAATCGAGGCAGCAGTGGTTGGCAATGCGATGGCAGGCCTGATCACCGGACAGGAGTGTGTTCGCGGCCAGGTTGTGCTGCGTGAGATGGGCATAGGCGGAATACCGATCATCAATTGCGAGAACGCATGCGCCAGTTCCGCCACCGCCTTTCATCTCGCATGGCTCTATGTCGCGTCTGGGATGTATGACGTGGTGCTCGCACTCGGGATGGAAAAACTCTACCACCAGGACAAGAAGCGGTCGTTCGCGGCAATCGGATCGGCGGTTGACGTCGAAATGATGCAAAAGATAATCGCCGACATGAATGCCCAGCAAGAGCAGATCAAGGCCGAACGCGCCGCACGCGGCGAAGCCCCCAAACCGGCAGGTGGTGCCGGCGAATCGCGCTCGATGTTCATGGACTTCTATGCCGCCGGAGCGCGCGCGCACATGAAGCGCTACGGAACCACCAAGGAACAATTCGCGCGCGTTGCGGTCAAGAATCATCGCAACGGCAGCCTCAATCCTCACGCGCAATACCAGGACGTTTATTCGCTCGAGGACATTTTGGATTCGCCGGTTGTCGCCGAACCGCTGACGCGCCTGATGTGCTCGCCGATCGGCGACGGCGCAGCCGCTACGATTCTGTGCGCCTCCTCGGTTGCGGGCCGTTACACGAGCAAGCCGGTCAAGGTCCTCGCTTCGGTTTTGTCGTCGGGCACCGACCACGGTCCGGAGGATCCTGGCGTCGTCACCCGGGTCACGAGGAAGGCCTATGAAACGGCCGGAGTCGGACCCACGGACCTGAATGTGATTGAACTTCACGACGCTTCCGCGCCGGCTGAACTGATGACCTACGAGGAGCTAGGCATCTGCAAACCTGGCGAAGGCGGCAAGCTGATCGACGAAGGGACCACCGAGATCACCGGACGGATTCCAGTAAATCCTTCCGGTGGGCTCCTCGCGAAGGGGCATCCGGTTGGCGCCACGGGAGTCGCGCAGATCTGCGAGATTTTCTGGCAGTTGCGCGGCGAAGCGGGCCAGCGGCAGGTGCGCAACCCGAAGATCGGCTTGACCGAGAACGGCGGCGGGATGGTGCGCAACGAAGCCGCGGCAATGTCGGTTCATATTTTCGGCATGTAGGTTCGTGCGCCTGGGAACGCGGCGACGCTACGCCGCCCTTTGCATCGGATCGCTCGAGCGCGACGAACGCGCAAGGGTGGCGACAATTGCTCCGGGAGGTGACGCGTGAAGCTCATCGCGCCGGCGGTATTCGACACCGCCTTTCTCGACACAATCGCGCCGCTCCCGATCGGCCATCTGTACGGTGCGCTCGGCGGCGATGTTGGGCTGCGCGCGAATCAATGGTTGCCGCAACCAAAGATCGAAGACCTGGCGGCCTACGTCGAAGGCGCACGAAGGCGCGGGATCTCGATTTTCTATTGCCTGAATGTCGCCTGCCTCGGTAACCGCGAATACACCGCCGAAGGCCAGCGATGGCTGGTCGAACGCCTCGGATCGCTAGAAGAGATGGGACTCGAGGGTATCGTGCTCTCGAACCCGTATCTGATCGCGTTCGCGCACCGGCGTTTCCCACGGCTCAGGATCGCGGTATCGACGGCGACTGCTATCGACAGCGTCGACAAAGCGCAGTTCTATGCGGCGCAAGGAGCGAGCGTCCTTTATCTGCCCGAGTTCATCAACCGCGATTTCCCGCTGCTGCGCCAGATTCGCCGGCGCGTCGATGCGGAGCTCGTCTTGCTGGCCAACGTTGGCTGTCTGCTGCAGTGCCCAATCCGCCAGTATCACATCAATCTGGTCTCACATTCGAACGAGAGCCTCGAACTCGGCACCTATGTTGACTATCCATTGATGTGGTGCAGCCAGGAAAAGGCGCGCGACGCGGGGCAGATGCTGAAGTCGCCGTGGATCAGGCCCGAAGATCTTGAAGTCTATGAAAGTCTCGGGATCGATCAGTTCAAGATTGCCGGCCGCGAGATGGATCGCCCCTGGGTCGAGCGGGCCGTCGCGGCATACGCCGCACGCCGCTATGACGGCGAGCTCAACGATCTGGTCCTCGGCTTCGATCACCTGGAGCCATATGGGCGGCTTCCGGTGCGGATACCCAATCGCGCGCTCGACGGCTTTATTGAATTCTTCGGCAAGAAAACCGACTGCCGGATGGGATGCCGCGATTGCCGCTTCTGCGACGATTATGCGCGCGACCGGATCGAAGTCGAAGCAGGCCGCGACGCATTCGTTGGCCGGATCGATCGCGCGATCGCGCGATTCGAAGGCGGCGCATTCCGCACGATCAGCGGAAAATGAGCGGCGCTCAGACGCTGCGCAAATTTCGTTGCGGCGCTAGGAAGTAAAATCCGGTCGGATCGATCTCCGCGACAATTCCCGAACGAAGCCATCCTTCAACCATCGTTCCGCCCGCCGGCGCAAGCGCGGATTTGACGCCGATTTCCGCCGACGCCACCGCCTCCCAGCCGATATTGAGCGGGGTTCCGTCGGTGGGAGCGAGCGGACGCAGGTCGACGTTCGGCAGCGGGATTCCGGCGGCGTCCTTGAGATACCACGCCGGATGACTGCCGATGATTGGGCCCAGGTCATTGCGGCCCAGCAAAGTCAGCACCTCGCTCTTGAGTCTGCGGCTGAGTTGCATTCGGCGCGAGGCGCTGAACGGGCCTTCGATGCCGACAATCATGCCGGCGCGAACACGCGCGGGTAGCGATACGGACGAACCTTGTCCGGCGATGCGGATCGCCCGCTCCCAACTGCATACCGCGTAATCGATCTCCGCAGGATATTGCGGCGCCGACTCCTCCCATCCCACCCAAATCGTCGCACCTCGCGCGAGTGACCCAAGCATCAATGCGAGCGTGCACCAGTTGGTTGGCGGCTCGAGCAGCATCACGCTGACTTCCTCAGCCAGCATGTAAAATCCGCCGACCGAAACCGCCGAACCGATCAAGCTGCGATGGCTATGCAGCGCTTCGCCGCGGCCGCCGGGCATCGCCATCGCGAGAATCGGCGCTCTGAACTCCTGCCGTCCGCTCTTCTGTTTTCGCTCCCCGTGCATCAATTCGTCGAAAGTGACGACGGGTACGGCTCCGTGACTGAAACCCATCGGAGCGATGACGAGATCCGGCGCGAACGCATTGAGGGTTTCCGGCGATGCCGGCCCATCGCTGAGCAATGCGAGCGCGTCGCATTCGAAGGCGCCGAACGCCCCTACCACCATCTCGAAGGCATTCGTCGCGAGAATTGCGGCGCGCGCGCCGCGCGCGATGCGATTTCGCAGCGCGTAGCCGAAAATTCGCGCGCTCGACGAAAGCTCGCCATAGGTAAGCATCCCACTGGCGCTTGCCAGCGCAACCTGTTTCGGGGCGGCCGCCGCGACGGCATGAATTGTACCGTCGCCCGCAGTCTTGAGCGGAATGTGTGCATAGCGTGGCGTATCCTCGGGCCAATACGCGGAGAGCAGTCCTAAAGCACCCTTGCTCATAGCTGCGATGCCGCCTCCTGCTCCGAGAGAATTGGTGGTACGCCTTTGAAGCGAAGCGGCAGGTCGAGAACCCCGACTACCTCAACCGGCACTCCGAATCGTCGCGAGAGCGCCGCGCGCGCACCGTCGAGCAAGCTTGCGGCCGCGCCCTCGTGCGCGGCGAGCAGCACTCGCAGGGTGCCCCGCGCGAGACCTTCGCGGGTAATCACGCAGGCGGCGCCGCTCAGCTCCGGCACTTCCTGTTCTATTGCCAGTTGCACATCGTAAGGCAAAAGCACATGAGGCCCAATCGTGAAGGAATCTTCCCATCGCCCGAGAAGCTTGATTCGGGGCGACGGCAACCCGCACGCGCATGGCTCATGGTTAATCACTCCGGCGTCGCCACCATCGTAACGGAGATAAACCGAACCCGCAGGGATTACGCTGGTGTGCACAATCGAGCCGCGTTCCATCTCCGCCGCCGCGCGCCCGGTTGCGCGATCGATAACCTCGACATGGCAAGTGTCCGGCACCACGTGGAGTCCATCGGCCCGCTCGCAATCCACCGCGAGAAGATTCTCGCTTGACCCCGCTATTTCGGCAACTCGGGCAACGCCGGACAGGCGGCTCAAATGCTGCCGCATTCCGGGAGTTATTGGCGCGCCAGTTACCACCAAGGTCTGCACGCTGGCGAAGAGCCGATCGCCGTCGATCCCCTGTTGGCGCGCCGTGGCAAGTATCGAAAACACCATCGGCAGAAACATGGTGACAAAGCGCGGACGAAATCTCACAATCGCGTCAACCACCCGATCGGCAAAGCGGGGCAAATAGGTGCCGGACACCACCACGCATGGCATCCCGAAGTGCATCGCGATGAACGGCTGGATCGCGGCGTAGCTGTGCCATGCGGGAGCGGACATCAGCAGCGGAGAGCCGGGCCGCAGACCCGCCCACCAGTGAGCACGGCACGACGAGCGCCCCTGCATCTTCGTCCACGTCCTGGTATGGGTGATGAAAGTCGTGCCGGAGGTACCCGAACTCAGGCTCAAGGTCACAGTCGCCTGGGGTGCGTCCGCCTCGAACTCGATGCCGAGGTTGTGGCTCCCTGTATTACGCTGGATGGCCAGCAGATCTGACTTGTTGGAAATGGGCACCGCGCGCAGATCCTCAAGGGTGCGAAATCGCGCCGGATCGAAGCCTGCCGCGCGGAAACAACCCCGATAATATGGCAGTCTTTCGGACGCAAGCGTAAATACCTTCCGCAATCTTCGTATCCACCACTTTTCGAGCGCGGCTGACGTCAGACTGTCGAGTGCGTCAAATGGCTCCGCGCAGCTCCGAGGTTGATTCAGCATCTTATCCGCTGTGCCCGGGGCTCGAGGGCGCATCCCGATTTCAATAATTCAGCGGGACCGATGTTATAGCGGACCGCGGGGCACAAGCGCGCGAAGCGAGCCGTGACCGCGACTTCATGCGAGGCGAGAGTTTCGGCCCGGTAGAGGCGATCGAGATGGAACGCCCCACAGCCGGGGCAATCGCCCGCAAGCAGGAATGCGGCGTCGCAGCGCAAAATACGGTGAACAGGGACACCGAAGGTCGCCGAGGCGCGATCGGCCTCATCGCGCGAGGGAGCTCCTTCGACTTCGCCAAGCGCAATCCATCGCACCCGGTCTGCGAGACCGGTGGCCGAGGATTCGAGAGCCGCGGCAAACGGCGTGACCAGCTCACGCCGCAGAATCAACATCGAGGGCCGCACGGCCTCGACGATGCTGACCATTCGCGCGGCCATGGTGGCCACCCCGTCGTTGCAGATCGCCGTCAAGCCCGCGCGCTCCGCCGCGCCACGCCGCAAGTACGCCACATAACCGCTGGAAGCCAGCAACACGAGGGGACTCGAACCGTATTCGAAAAACGCGATCGTCTCGCCGCGAGCGGTTCCCCATCGCGCCCACATCCGCGCGAGAGCGCCGGCCCACTGACCCAGTTCAGGGGAACTGAGAGCGATCCACACGGGAGGTTCGCCAGTCGCTTCGATTTGCAG
>JAJZAG010000388.1 GCA_021799555.1 Deltaproteobacteria bacterium
ATTGATAAATCCCGGCCCCGCAACGATCACCTCGGCGACTTCAGGCGGAAGCTCAAGCGATTCCCTGATCGCATCGGCGATCACGCGTGGCGGTTTGCCCTCGGCGCGCGCCATCGTGAGCGCCACGTTCGATGCGATATCGCCATGCGCCGGATCCTTGGGCGCTTCAACTCCGATCGCCGCGGGCGCCGAAGTGAGCCGGCCGGCAACGCGCGCCCGCGCGATCGCGGCGCCGAGACACGAGACTACGATTTCCTTCATTGATGGTTTGCCGTTTTGATGCGCCAATCGTGCCAGATACGCGGCGCCGTGTTAAGGCGCCAACCGGCGTCACTTGACGGACGAAGCGGCGCGATGCGACGCTCGGCACCATCGAGGTGGACCGCGATGAATCTGGAACTGACCGGAAAAGTGGCGCTCGTTACCGGCGGAAGCAAAGGTATCGGCCGCGCTACCGCACTGCGATTTGCCGAGGAAGGCGCTACGGTAATCGTCTGCGCGCGCGGCAAAGAGGCGCTTGAGGAAACGGCGGCGCTCGCGCGCAAGATCGAAGGTGCGCGCATCGCGGCGGTTACGGCCGACCTGACAAAACTCGACGATATCCGCCGCGTCGCGCGCCGGTGCGTCGAGGAATTTGGCCGCATCGACATTCTCGTCAACAACGCCGGCAGCGCTCGGCCCGGCGACTTTCAGAAGATCTCCGACGACGATTGGCACGCCGACTTCGAGCTTAAGTTCTTCGGTTACGTTCGGATGGCGCGCGAGGTGATGCCGGTAATGCAGGCGCAGCGCGGCGGCGCGATCGTCAACGTGATCGGCACCGGTGGACTTCGCCCCAGCGCCGGATACATGGTCGGCGGCGCGGCCAACGCCGCGCTTAATCACTTCACCAAGTCCCTCGCGGACGAGGGCGCAAAGCATCGCGTGCGCGTAGTCGGGGTGAACCCGGGGCCGATTCTCACTGAGCGCCTGCGGTTGTTTTCGGAGCGCGCAGCGCACGGCCGCAATCTCGAGGAAGTGTACGCGCGGATGACGCCGCTTGGACGCCCGGGCGAAGCCGGCGAAGTCGCCGACCTGATTGCGTTCCTTGCCTCGCCACGCGCCGCGTTTATCCACGGCGCGAACGTAACGATCGACGGGGGCGCAAATCCGGGGCTGATCGGATAGCCGAGACGGCTATTTCTTTTCGAACCAGTGCGGATCGTTCGACAGCGTCGGATAGCCGTTGCCGAGCTGGATCAATACGCCGTGCGACGAGCGCGGCGAGATGAACGCCTCGAATGACGTCGGCGACCATTCGGTTTCATCGACCACGCGAACGCCGTCTGCTTTCAGTTCCGCGGCTTTCGCTTTCGTATCGGGAACGTTGAACGTGAGATGATGCATCCCCTCGCCGCGCGTGGCGAGGAATTTGTGCAGAAAGGAATCGGCGCCGAGCGGTTCGAGCAGTTCGATCGTCAGCCCGTTGAGATCGAACTCGGCGAGCTTGTAACCCGCCTTTGTGCTCTCAGCCTCGTACATGAAGCGCGCGCCCAGCACGTCCTCGTAAAACTTGCGCGCCTCGGCGACGCTGCTCACCGCGATCCCGATATGATCGAGTTTTCCGATCGGCTCCGCCATCGTGACGACTCCCTTCGGGGACCTTTGCGTAAATCACCCGGACAGCGTGCAAACGCCCGAGGCGAGATTACCTTCGGCGCTTGGAACCTCCGCCAGATGATCATGCAGAGACCCTGCTCCAAGCCGTGATTCACTTAGCGCGAATCGCCCCGGCGCCGCAAACCCGAGCCGCTCTACAACGGCCAACTTTTCGCGTAGCTCGGACGCTCCTTGAGCCGCGCCCACCATCGGTGAAGCTCGCCGAAATCTACCGGCACCGCATAACCCGCGCGCTCGTAACTAGACAGGTGCGGCATGTAAGCAATATCGGCGAGACTGAATTCGCCGGCAAGGTAGTCGCGTCCGGCGAGTTCCCGATTCAGGTACTCAAAGTGGCGGCGGGTTTCGCCCTCGCCTGCTTCGATCTTGGCGCGATCGCGCTCCGTCTCCGGCTTCCGCACTTGGAGAAGGATCTTGTACATCGAGGGCGCCAAGTACGCGTCGGCGTAGTCTTCAAACGCGCGCGCCCGCGCTTTCAGTGCCGGATCGCGCGGCAGCAGGGGACGATCCGGATATTTATCTTCCAGGTACTCGCCGATAATCGTCGAGTCATGAACGATTAGCTTGTCATCGATCAGTGCCGGCACCTTGCCGACCGGATTGATCGCCAGATATTCCGGCCGCTTATGCTCGCCCGCCGGGAGATCGAGCCAGGTGGTTTCCCATTGAAGCCCTTTTTCCAAAAGGGCGATGCGCGATTTGCGCGCCCACGGTCACGGCTTGTAATCGAACATCTTGAGCATCGCAGGTCACCTCCCGATGGCGATGATCGTACGGCGGGGAGTTCGCGACCGTCAAGTGGCGCCGCGCGAATCCGAGGTTCGCGCGGCACCTCCCTGCTTTCAAATCTTCTGAAGGACGCTCCGCCCCTATTGCACCGCCGCGTGCGAGCCGAAATGCACTCCTACCGACGCCGCGTCGATCGACGCGCCGCTCGCGGTCACGCCGCTTACACCGGTCACGACGCAATTATAGCTGCCGGCCGCGAGGTCGATCGCAAGGCCTGGCGGAAAGACCGCGCGCGTGCAGGTCAGCGTCAAGTTCTGCGACAGACAGTAGCCCGAGTTCGCGCTGTCGGCGTAATCGAAGGTCATCGTGTAGATATCGTTCGCGCCGCCCTTGATTTGGCCGGTCGCTTTCCCGGTGCACAAACCACCCGCGGGGGACGCCTCGGGAATCGCGCCGTTAACCGCCGATATCGTCAGCACGCCGCCGCTTAGCGCTCCGGTCGGGTCGGATAGAATTGTGCCGCGGCCACGCAAATCGATCCGCGATTGAGTCGCGTCGGTGGTGACGAGCTCAAAGCCGCTGACTTGCAGGTTAAACTCGCCACCGGGACTCGAATGCCGCGCCATCGCGATACCGCCAAACCCCGCCATCGCGACCGCAATCGCGCCGACGCTCAGAACCGAAACAGACTTACGCATGACCCCTCTCCTTGATTGGTCGTTATTGCTCCGGAGTGAAAGGCGAAGCCGCCCGGAGCTGATTGGACGTTCTCCGTCCCGCTCATAGTAGACGGTGGGCGGCTCAGCGCGGT
>JAJZAG010000389.1 GCA_021799555.1 Deltaproteobacteria bacterium
GTTTATGGAACCGACCGCGATTCCCACCGCTACGGCCGATTCGGTTCCGCTCGACGTGGGCGCGATCACTCCGACGCTGCGTGTGAGCGACAATCCGCTTGACTCCGAGATCGCCGCCGAAGGCTCACCGGCGCGGGCAGCGTCGCTGCGCATCACCGAGCAGGCGCGTCAGAATCTGATAGCAGGGCACCCGGACGCGGCGATTCGCACGCTGGGCCGCGCCGTCGGAATCGATCCGGGAAACCCTTATGCGTACTTCTATCTGGGCCGCGCCTATGTGGCGAAAAACGACAGCGCGCAGGCCCTGAGTTTTTTCAAGCGCGCCGAGATTGGCTTTGGCAGCGGCAATCCCACTTGGCTTGCCGAGACTCTCGCCTTCGAGGGGTTGACCTACGAGCAGTCGGGACGCATCAACGCCGCCGCAGCCTCATATCAGCAGGCGATCGCCGCCGATCCCGGTAATCTGATGGCACGCGTCGGCTTCACCCGAGTGGCTCCGGACATAACTCCGACGGGACCGATTGCTCCGGAGAGCGCTCCAACCGATAACGCAATCACCGCGCCTCCCGACTCCGCCGTCCCGCCGCCTCCGCCCCCTGCCGCCGCACCCCCACCACCGCCACCAGGAGAGAGCGCGCCATCGTACGGCTGAACCTTTGCGCCGCGGCGCGCGCGGATTATTGTGATCGCATCAGGGACGAGCTTAACCACGCTGATCGACTTATGCTGATTTTGGGAATCGAATCATCCTGCGATGACGCTGGCGCGGCGGTTTTGGAAACCACGCGACCCGGGGTTGCGATAATCCGCTCGAATACGGTTGCTAATCAGGATGATATCCATCGCGCGTACGGCGGGATCGTCCCAGAGCTCGCATCGCGCAATCACGTCATCACGATTCTGCCCGTCGTTCGCCGCGCGCTGGAGAGCGCCGGCGTAACGCTCGCGCAGATCGACGCTATCGCGGTGACGCGCGGTCCGGGCCTGGTCGGCTCGCTGCTGGTAGGGTTGATGTGCGCGAAGGGAATCGCGCAGGCGACCGGATTGCCGATGGCCGGGGTCAACCATATCGAGGGACATCTGCTCGCCCCGATGCTCGAGCACGAGATTGCGATGCCTTATCTCGCGCTGGTGGTATCGGGCGGCCATACGGCCTTGTTTGCCGTCGAAGATTTCGGCCGCTACCGGCGGCTTGGCGCGACGCGCGACGACGCCGCCGGCGAGGCTTTCGACAAGGTTGCCAAGCTGATGGGACTTGGCTATCCGGGCGGCAAGGTGATTGACGATCTGGCGCGAGAAGGGAACCGCAAGCAGGTCAAGATACCGCGCGCCCGGGTCAAAGGTGCGCCAAGAGACTTCAGTTTTTCCGGAGTCAAAACGGCGGTGGCGACTTTTCTTGCGAGCGAAGCTGGCCGCGCGACGCTCCCGCGCGATCTCGCCGCGAGTTTTCAGGAAGCGGTCGTTGAGATGCTGGTCACACCCACGATCGCGGCGGCGCGCGAGCTCGGGACTTCAACGATCGCGCTGACGGGCGGCGTCGCAGCCAATTCGCGCTTGCGCGCGCGACTTGCCGAAGCTGGCGCCGACGAGGGCTTTCGCGTCGTGGCGCCTTCGCTCAAGTACTGCACCGACAACGCCGCGATGATCGCGATGGCGGGTAGCTGGCGGCTCTTGCGCGGTGAGCGCGACGCGCTATCGATCGACGCGGAAGCGAATCTTAGCCTGTAGGCGCCGGGGTTGATTGCGATGCGATCCGCGCCGAAATTACGAAGCGGAAACCGCGCCGCGCTTTCGGCGGCGGTTCGCGCCGTTCCAGCGCTGGAGGCGGCGGGGGTGCGTCCGTCCAAATCGCGCGGCCAGAATTTTCTCGTCCAGCCCGCGATCGCGAACCGGATCGTTGCGAGCGCGGCGCTTGGCGCCGGTGACAACGTGCTTGAAATCGGTCCCGGACTCGGAGTCCTGAGCGAGCGAATCGCGGCGCATCCGATCGCGCGGTTTACGATGTTCGAAATTGACCCACGCCTCAGTGAGCGGCTAGCGAAGCGCTTCGATGGCGACCGCCGGACGCGGATCGTCATGGGGGACTTTATCGAGGCTGACCTCGCCGACGCCTTTGCGCAAGGTCCGGTGAAGGTGATCGGAAACCTTCCCTTCAACGCCGGCGGCGCGATTCTGCGCCGCCTGTGTGAGTGCTCGCGCGCAATCGAAAAGATCGTTCTGATGTTCCAGCGCGAGGTTGCGCAGCGGATTCGCGCGCGCACCGGCGATCCGTCTTACGGCGCGCTCAGCGTCTTCACCCAGCTTTACTTCGAGGTTGAATCGCACTTCAGGGTCGGCGCGGGAAATTTTTATCCGCGGCCGAAGGTCGATGCGGAAGTATTGATAATGCGGCCGTGGAGCCAGTCCCGATTTTCGTCCGGGTGCGAGGCGCTTGTACTCCGCACCGTTCGCGCAGCGTTTTCGGCGCCGCGCAAGACGCTGCGCAACGCGCTCGGCCGCGCGCTCGAAATCGGTGCGGCAAAAATCGAGGACGCCGCCGGGCGCGCCGCGATAGACTTAGCCAAGCGCGCCGAGACGCTTTCGATCGATGACCTGATTAGACTTGCGCGCGAGCTCAGCGCAGATCTGAAGATAGCCGATGCCTGAACTGCCGGAAGTCGAATCGCTCAGGCGGATACTGCGCCGCAGCGCACTCGGCCGCACGATCGTCGGCGCGAGAATCCGACCGATCCCGCTGCGGCGAAGACTTACCGGCGACTTCGCGGCGCAGGTCACCGGTCGCACGATTCGCGATATCTCGCGCCGCGCCAAATACCTCATCATCGATCTCGAAGGCGACGACGTGATTCTCGTTCATCTCGGGATGAGCGGCAGTCTGACGCATCGCCGCGGTCCAAGCGACGACGCCGGGTTCGATTCGCGCCACGACCATATCGAGTTCCTGCTCGACGACGCGACGCGGATTGTGTTCAACGATCCGCGCCGCTTCGGCCTGGTCCGCATCATGCCGCGCGCGGCGCTCGCCACGAGCGCCGAGCTTCGCGGGATCGGACCCGAGCCGCTTTCGGCGGAGTTCAGCGCGAAGTACCTTGCCGTCAAGGCGCGCGGGCGGCGGGTCGCGATCAAAAACCTGATAATGGATCAGCGAATCGTTGCCGGAATTGGCAATATCTACGCGGCCGAG
>JAJZAG010000053.1:0-10497 GCA_021799555.1 Deltaproteobacteria bacterium
AGAAGATGGCCTACGACCAAGCGATGGCGCTCACCGCCTACAGTGAGGCTTACCAACTCACGCGCGATCCGCGGCTGCTCGCCGTGATTGGAAAAACTCTTGCGTACGTCAACGGGACGCTGCTCGACCCCAGACGCCGCGCGTTTTACGCGCATCAGGACGCGGATTCCTTCCGGGGCGATGACGGCGCCTATTACACATGGACGCTCGATGAAGTTAAGCGCGCGCTGCCCGCCGACGAAGCGCACGCCGCGATTCTCTTTTACGCAATGGAAGCCTCGCCGCCGCGAGCGCCAGATGGCCGAATCGTGCTGGCGCAAGGGCTCACGCTCCGCGAGCTCGCTCATGCATTGAAGGTTAACCGGCGTGAGGCGCAGGCGCTCGTTTCGAGCGCGGATCGCCGTCTGCTCGCGGTTCGCAAACTGCGCCGCGCGCCGCCGGTGGATCATGTGGTGATGACCGAGCGGAATTCGCTGATGGCGATCGCGTATCTCAAGGTTTCGGAGGCGACGGGCGACGCCCGATCTGAAAGGCTCGGGCTTGACGCTCTCGATTTCATTCTCGAGCATCTGCGCGCGCCGGGAGGTGGCTTCTATCACGAATGGTCGCAAGGCAAAGCGGCGATCTCTGGAATTGCGGCCGACCAAGTGTATCTGGCGGCGGCGCTTCTCGATGCGTTCCAGCGGACAGGTGATACGAAATATCTGAACGAGGCGCGCGCGCTCGGCGATTTGATCGCCGCGAAATTCCGTGACCCTGCTACGGGTCTCATTCGGAACCTGAGCGCCGGGCCGAAAGGCAGCGTACTCGCCGCTCCCGCGCCAACCACGCAAGTCCTTTACGACACGCCGATGCCGTCGGTGCAGGGAGAAGCCGCGCTCGTGATGCAAGGTCTCGGCGAGGTCACGTCGGACGCGCGCTATCACAAGCGCGCTCAAGAGCTGCTCGCCGCAGCCTCGCTCGGCGGCGGGACGGAGGATTCGACCCTCGGAACGCTCGGTCTGGCGCTGGAAGCGCAAGCCGACGGCGGCGCGACGGTCGTGGTCGTAGGCGCGCGCGATGAAGCGAAAACGACCGCGCTGCTTGCTGCCGCGTTCGCCGCCTATCGCCCGGCCAAGATCGTGATCCAGGTTGATCCCGCGCGGGCGAGATCCTCCGCGATGCCGCCTGCGGCGCAGGCGATGTATGCGGCCGTGGCGAGCGGTGATGCTCCAATGGCCTTCGTATGCGCTGCTGCCGCGTGCGCGCATCCGGTTTCGGACCCACATGCGCTCGAGAACGTCATCGCCACTTTCATGACTGGCGGCGCCGCGCGCGCCTTCGACGAAATCAGCGGTAACGGTCACCGCGGTGACATCAACCGAGTCCCGCGAGCTGGGTTACCGGATCATCACCAGCTTTCCGACTGACGCGCCCGAGGCGGCATACCGCCATCTGGCGAAGGGAGTTTCAAAGTGCAACGATGGCAGGTGTGGGTCTGCCCGGCATGGGGATGCCGCCAGACTGGTTCAAAAGCGCTCGGGGGAGCGAATATTACCAATGCGATGGCGTTCGGTTGGTGAAGTCAACTGCTCGGTGGCGCGCACGCTGGCCGTGATCGGCGAGCGCTGGACGATGCTCATCTTGCGGGAAGCGTTCATGGGACGCCGCCGCTTCGACGAGTTTCAGCGCAATATCGGAATCGCGCGAAATATCCTCGCGACACGCCTGCGCGCACTCGTCAAGAACGGAATCCTCGAACGCTTTCGCGCTGATGGCGACCACGTTCGCGTCGAGTACCGGCTTACCAAGAAGGGGATGGAATTGTATCCAGTGATGGTGGCGATGCTCAAATGGGGCGACGCGTGGCTCTGGCCGCCAGGGGAAAACCGTCCTCCTCTGCAGTTGATGCATCGCGGATGCGGCGCCAAAGCGATGCCCACGCTGGTATGTCCGCATTGCGGAGTACAGGTCGGCGCGCGCGACATGGTCGCGGTGATGCGCCGCGGACAGCATCCCGCGCGGCCCGTTGAACGAACCGCGCACCGCGCGGCGGCGCGCTGACGTCCGGGTAGCTTCGCATCCGCGCCGCGTGCATGATCTGACCGACAGGCCGCTTCGAAAGATTCTCTCGAACCAAAAATTAAATCACACGATGATCGATCTTGTCATGTTCGACGCCGACGGCGTTCTGTTTGAGTCGGATGCCTCGAACGTCGCCTACTACAATGCAATTTACGCGCAAATCGGCGAGCCGCCGCTCGACCCCGACGAAGAGATCAAGGCGATCTCCTACGCCACCGAGCAGGTCTTCGCGCTCCGAGCGCGCGGCAATGATGCGATGCTCCGCAGGATGAAGGAGGTCGCCCGGACGCTCGATTCGGCGCCGTTCCTCAAGCTTCTCCGGCCGGCGCTGCCGCTGCGGCCGTTCATGCTTGCGATGCGGCGCCGGTATCGGCTCGGGTTGGCGACCAACCGATCGGCGACGGTTCCCGCGTTGCTCGAGCACCTTGCGCTCGGCGATATCTTCGACGCGATCGCGTGCGCGCGCGACCCGGTACGTCCGAAGCCCGCCCCTGACATTCTCAACCTTTGCATGGATCGGGCGGGTGTCGCCCGCGATCGCGCGGTCTATGTCGGAGACAGCCCGGTCGACCGCGTCGCCGCCGCCGAGGCGCAAGTGCGATTCATCGCGGTGGGTTCGCGCGTCAAGCACGATGAGAGCGTCGGGACGCTCGCGGAACTGCCGGCCGTGTTGGAGCGCATGTCTTCGCGGCAAGAATGACGGCAAGATCGTTCTTCTTTGCTGAAACGTTATCCGTCAAACGCCTGCGGCCGCAGGGTGCGCATCCGAAACGCACCGAAAGCCGACACGAGGGGCTTGTTACAGGCGCGCGGGTCGTGGTACGGCACAAGTCATCCAGGGCGAACCGCGCGGCGTTTTTTTAACGCTGCACGATGCCCGGGAAATTCACGATTTCGTTTCGATCTCGAGAGGAACAGATAAATGGCCGACAAGAGCATCGTTGGGCGCACCGGGAAACCATTCAAGATGCCCATCGAATGGAGCAAAGTGCGCGAGTTCGCCCGCGCTATCAAGGACCCGAGCCCAGAGTATTTCGATCCTGAATTCGCCAAAAAGGAAGTCGGCGGAATTCCGGTCCCGGTAACCTTTCTTCAAACCAGCGCCTTCTGGACGGACGAAAGTTCAAGCCCCGGCTTTGGCGGCGTCGATCTGCGCCGCATCCTGCATGGCGAACAGGAATTCGAATTGCTAAAGCCAATCTATGTCGGTGATGTTCTGACCGGCGTGAGCAAGATCGCCGATGTCCTCGAGAAAGAAGGCGGACGCGGCGGCAAAATGACGTTGCTCGTCAGCGAGACCGAATACACCAACCAGCGCGGCGAGAAAGTCGCCATTGCGCGCTCAACGCTTATCGAGACCGGGCAGGCGGTGAAGGCCTGAGGCGCGGAAGCCGATTTCCGCGCGAAGAGAGAAATCCATGGCAAAAAAGCTTAAGTTCGATTCGGTAAAAGTTGGCGACGAGATTCCGCCGTTTGTCGTAAACGGTGTGACCCGCCCTGATTTCGTGCGCTACGCTGGGGCGTCGGGAGATTTTGTGCCTCTGCACTACGATCAAACGTTCGTCGAGGCGGCTGGAATTCCTACCGTGTTCGCGCAAGGGATGTTCACCGCGGGCTTGCTATCGAAGGCGCTCACGGACTGGGCGGGAATCGGCAATGTGCGCAATTTCAAGGTTCGTTTCGCAACCCGAGTATGGCCGGGCGACATCGTCACTTGCAGCGGCAAGGTCACGGGTAAGCACGAGAGCGGCGGCGAAAAGTTGATCGAAGGCGACCTGATCGTCCTCAATCAAAAGGGCGAAGCTGCGATTCGCGGCTCGTTTCGTGCCGTCGCCGCCTGAGCTTTCCTCACCGGTTCGCGATGCCTTGTAACTAACGCTGTGAATAGCCGCGGGTGGACGGCCTTTAGCTGTCCGCCCGCGCGCGCTAGATATTTATAATAATGAGTGAACCTCGTTACGTAATAATACACGGCCACTTCTATCAGCCGCCGCGGGAGAGCCCGTGGACCGGGCTTATCAGCCCGGAACCCGGAGCCGCGCCGTTTCCGAACTGGAACGAGCGGATTCTTTCCGAGTGCTACACGGCCAATGCCCATGCGCACACGATGGAAGGCACGGTGGTTCATGTCCGCAACAATTATGAATCGCTGAACTTCGATATCGGTCCGACCCTCGCGCTTTGGTTGCAGGTCCACGGTAAGGCCGCGTACCGTGCGATGGTCCGCGGCGACCTGCTCTCGCGCGAGCGCAGCGGCGGTCACGGCAACGCTATCTCGCAAGCCTACAACCATTCGATTCTTCCGCTGCTCGACGCGCGCAGCCGCAGCTTGCAAATCGCGTGGGGCGTGGAAGATTTTGTCTATCGCTTCGGCAGGCGGCCGTTGGGGATGTGGCTGCCTGAATGCGCGGTCGATGCGGATACTCTCGTCGCGGTTGCCGACGCGGACCTCAGGTTCATCATCCTTGCGCCGCAGCAGGGCCACTACTCCGGCGAGCACGCGGAATCCCGCGCGGCAGGGCCGTTCATGTGGACCGGCGGCGGACGGAGTGTGGCGATCTTTCGCTTCGATCGGGAGATGTCGGCGACGATTTCGTTCGGCGAAGGACTCGACGACGGCGCGCGCTTGTCCGAATGGATCGCTGCTACCGCACTTGCACTGCCGGAAGGATCCGCTCTAATGCTGGCGACGGACGGCGAAACCTTCGGGCATCATAAAAAAACAGGCGCCGCTGAATTGGCCCGCGCCTTCCTGATGCTCTCGCGGCGCGACGACGTGATCGTCACCAACTGCGAGCAATACCTGGCCGAGCACGGGTCGCATGGCGCATTTTCCATCGACTCTGCAAGCTCCTGGAGTTGCGCGCATGGAGTTGAGCGGTGGCGCTCGGACTGCGGATGTCGGATGGATCCGTCCACCGGACAGGGATGGCGGACACCGCTGCGCGCTGCGATGGATCTTGTCAATGACCACGTTTGGGCAGTTTACGATCGTTTCGCGCCCGAGCTCGTGAAGGATCCGCAGGGCGCGCTCAGTTCGGCGATTCGCTTGATGATCGATTCCAATCCTGCCGTACACGAGGAGTTTTTCACGCGCTTCAAAGTTACTGGCGAGGTCACGCGCGAGCGGCTCCTGCGCCTCTTCGAGATGGTGCGGGCTGGACAGGCGGCGTTGACGAGCTGCGCGTGGTTCTTCGATGACTTTGGCGGGCCTGAGGGCCGCGTCGCGTTGCGCTGGGCCGCGCGCGCGGTCGAGCTGGCAGCAGAACTCGCGCCCAGTATCGAAAACGAATTGCTCCAAAGGTTGCGCCAAATCCACTCGAACAGGCACGACGTCGGCGACGCAGCCACACTTTATTTAAGCCTTAAGACGCGCGAGGCGCGCGGGAGGGTTTAGCTGTGGCCTCTGAAACCACGCAGCATATCGAGTCGAATCTGAACGAATCGCGCAAATTCGATCCGCCTGCGGCTTTCGCCGCGCGCGCGCAGATCAAAAGCCTGGCCGAATACGACGCGTTATGTGCCCGTGCCGATGCGGATCCGGAAGGTTTCTGGGGCGAATGTGCGAAGAGCCTGGATTGGTTTCGGCCGTTCGGCAAAGTGCTCGATTGGCAGTTTCCCTTCGCGAACTGGTTCGTGGGCGGCAAAATCAACGCCGCGTACAACTGTCTGGATCGTCATCTCTCCGGCGCGGCCCGCAACAAAGCCGCGATCATCTTCGAGGGCGAACCCGGCGACGCTCGCGTGCTGACCTATCAGATGCTCGCTGACGAAGTCGGCCGCGCCGCTAACGCACTCAAGGAGCTGGGCGTAAAGGCCGGCGACCGCGTGGCGATCTATATGCCGATGGTGCCGGAGGCGGCGATCGCGATGCTCGCATGTGCGCGAATCGGAGCGATCCATTCGGTCGTGTTCGGCGGATTTTCCGCCGAGGCGCTTGCGGATCGGATCAACGACGCCGAAGCCAAGGTTTGCGTCACCGCCGATGCCGGATGGCGCCGGGGCGCGCACGTCGAGCTCAAGCGCAACGTCGATGAAGCGCTCAAAAAATGTTCCTCGGTCGAAAAGGTGATCGTGCTCAGACGCGCGGGAATCAACGTCCCGATGAAGCGCGGCCGCGACTTGTGGTGGGACGAAATCGTATTGCGCCAGAGCTCGACCTGCGCGGCCGCCGAACTTGATTCCGAGCATCCGCTTTTCACGCTCTATACATCCGGCACCACCGGCAAGCCCAAAGGCGTTGTACATACTACCGGCGGTTATTTGACCCACGTGCTATCAACGATGAAGTGGGTGTTCGACCTCACGCCTGAAGATATCTACTGGTGTACCGCCGATATCGGATGGGTTACCGGACACTCATATACCGTCTACGGGCCGCTTTCGGCCGGCGCTACGGTGGTTATGTACGAAGGCGCGCCGAATCATCCGGAAAATGACCGCTTCTGGCAAATAATCGAGAAGTACCGCGTCAGTATCTTCTACACCGCACCCACCGCGATCCGCACCTTTATCAAGTGGGGCGATTCGTGGGTGACCAAGCATGACCTATCGAGTCTGCGCCTGCTCGGCTCGGTCGGCGAGCCGATCAATCCGGAAGCGTGGATGTGGTATCGCAAGGTCATTGGCGGCGAGCGCTGCCCGATCGTCGATACATGGTGGCAGACCGAAACCGGCGGCATCATGATCAGCCCGGTTCCCGGTGCGGTCGCTGCCAAGCCTGGCTCGGCCACACGACCGCTTCCGGGTATCGCCGCCGAAGTCGTCACCCCCGAGGGCAAGCCCGTCGGAGCGAACCAGGGCGGGCTGCTCGTCGTCAAGCGGCCGTGGCCAGGGATGCTGCGCACGATCTTTCGCGATCCCGAGCGCTACAAAAGCCAGTACTTCAGTCAAATCGAAGGATGCTATTTCACCGGTGACGGCGCGCGCCGCGACGATGACGGCTACTTCTGGATCATGGGACGTGTCGACGACGTTATCAATGTTTCAGGTCATCGCCTCGGTACGATGGAAGTCGAAAGCGCGCTCGTCTCGCACGTCACGGTTGCCGAGGCCGCCTGTGTCGGCCGCCCCGACGAGATGAAGGGGCAGGCGGTAGTTGCCTTCGTCACCCTCGAAGGCGGTCGCCACGGGGACGACAAGCTCAAGGAAGAATTGCGCAGGCACGTCGTGAAGGAAATCGGAGCGCTCGCCCGTCCTGACGATATACGATTCACTGACGCTCTGCCCAAGACCCGCAGCGGCAAGATCATGCGCCGGCTCCTGCGCCAGATTGCAGCCGGCGATCAGACGCTTGGCGACACCTCGACGCTCGAGGATCTGTCGGTGCTGGCCCGGCTGCGAGACGACGAAGATTGACCGCGTGTGGCGCGCCAGCGCGGAATCTTGTGTGCCTGATTGTTTGGGCTTTTGCCGGTGCGGTACAATTCCCGAGCACAGTCCAATTCCCAGACTAAGACGCGGCTGTATTGATGGCATCAACTCGCGACCGCTTCTCGCTGATCGAGGAAATCTCCGCGATCGGCGGCGAAGACTACGACGACCTGCGCTCCGCGCTCGATCGCATCGTCGCGGCAATCGCCGAGGGAATGCAGACCGAAGTTTGCTCGCTCTATTTGTTTGACCCGCAGCACGAACGCCTGGTGCTTCGTTCGACCTTTGGTCTGGACCGCGATTCGGTCGGCAAGGTTTCAATGCGCCCGACCGAGGGGCTGGTCGGAATGGTGATCGAATCCGGCGAGCCGGTCTCGGTGCAGGACGCTATCAGCCATCCGCGCTACAAGTATTTCCCCGAGACCGGCGAAGAGCGCTATCACAGTTTTCTGGGAGTTCCGGTTCAGGAGAGCCGGCAGAAAGCGATTGGCGTGATGGTTGCCCAGACCCTCTCGCGCCGTAAATTCACTCGCACCGACGAGCGCCTGCTCCGCACCGCCGCGACGCAGGTCGCTCAAATTCTTTCCCACTTCCGCTTGCGTGAGACGCTTGCCAACAAAGAAAAGGAACGCGTCGAATACCGTCGCCGCATGATCGAGGCTAACCGCCAGCTTAAGGATTATGAGAAGGTCGGGGGCAGGGCGCGCGTCAAACCACCGCAAAAAATCCGCCGCCCGCGCCTGGTCGGTCTGCCTGCGGCTCCTGGTTTCGGGCAGGGAGTCGCCCACGTAGTCGGCACTTTTCTTTCCACTATCGATCGCAATCAGCGTGCGCGCGACATCAAGGCCGAGCGCAAGCGGCTCGATGAGGCCCTTGACCGTTCGCGCGCGGAACTCGAAGTGCTGAAGGCGCGGATGGCGCCATTGATGCCCGAGCAGGACCTCAAGATCTTCGACGGCCATCGCCTGATCCTGGAAGACGAAGCATTTGTCGGCCGGATCCGTGACACTGTTGAAAAGGGGTTTTCCGCCGAGAGCGCATTGTTCCGCGTGATCGACGAGCTCAGCGCCCAGATGCTGACGGTCGCCGACGGATACCTGCGCGAACGCGCGACCGATTTCCGCGATGTCGGTCATCGGGTGCTGCGCCATCTGCGCCAGGAAGAGCGTCGCGGCGCCTACGCGAAACCAACAGTCCTGGTAGCGGAAGAATTGACGCTGTCGCAACTGACGCTGGTTTCGCATGAAAACCTCGCGGGAATCGCGCTGCAGTCGGGGGGAGCCACCTCGCACGCTTCCATACTTGCGCGCTCGTTTGAAATCCCCACCGTGGTCGGCGTCGAACACCTGATGGAGTCCGTCGTTGAGGGCGATCATCTCGTGCTCGACGGTAACTCCGGCGTGCTCTACGTCAACCCGCCTGCCGATGTCGAGAAGGACTATGCCGTGATGACGCGGCGCTATGAGGCATTCAAGCGCGAGCTGATGGAAAATATCACCGAACCGGCCGCGACCAGCGATGGGCATCGGGTGATGCTTCTGGCGAACATCGCACTTTTGGCCGATGTGCACCTGGCGATGCGATACGGCGCCGAAGGCGTTGGTCTGCTCCGCTCGGAATTTTCGTTTCTGACCTACGAGGATTTCCCCGACGAGAACCAGCAGCTCGCGCTTTACAACCGGATGCTCGAAGCGGTCGGCGGGCGCAAACCGGTGGCGATCCGCACCTTGGACATCGGGGCCGACAAATATCCACCGTACATGCGCGTCCCGCGCGAGGAAAATCCGTTTCTTGGCTGGCGCTCGATCCGGATCTCGCTCGAGATGTCGGGGCTGTTTAAGGTCCAGTTGCGAGCGATCCTCCGCGCCGCCGCCCGTCATAACGTCCGGATTCTGTTCCCTATGATCTCTTCACTCGAAGAGTTGCGCCGCGCAAAGGAACTGCTCGCAGAATCAGCCGCCGAGCTTTACAAGGAAGGTCTCGAACATAATCCCGGTATTGAAGTAGGAATCATGGTCGAGGTTCCCTCCGCGGTGTGGCTGGCGCCGCGCCTTGCGCGCGAGGTCGACTTCTTCTCAGTCGGCACCAACGATTTGATCCAATACCTGCTTGCCGCGGATCGCAACAATCCCAAGGTTGCTCACCTGTACGAGGCGTTCCATCCCGCCGTAATTTCCGCAATTGCAGAGGTCGTCAACGTAGCCCGCGCGGCCGACAAGGAAGTCGGAATCTGCGGAGAAATGGCGAGCGATCCGCTGGCGACACTCCTGCTGATAGGGATGGGTTTGGATGAGCTAAGCCTGTCGCCGTTGTTCATCCCTGTAGTGCGCAAGCTGGTGCGCGCGGTTGATTTTCCAACCACGCGGCTGATCGCGCGGGAATGCCTGCAGATGGCCTCGGTCCAGGAGATCAAAGGCTACCTCGTCGAGCGATATAGGGACCTCGGACTGATAAATCTTGTCGAGATGTATCGATGACATCGCTGTGCTTGGCATCCCATAAGGTGCTATAGCTCTTGACCCTCAGGTTTGCTCGATTGAAAAGGTTGACATTAACTGGCTTGCCTAGTTAACCTTAACCAGTCGGTCAGTCATCGGGTCTTGCCCCGATCACAATTGCTTACGAGTTGTCAGGCTGACGTTGGTGGTTGGGATTCAGCAGAGGAACTATCGATGGAACTAACTGTGGTCGCACTTGGAAGCTTCCTCACCTTCGCGACGGTGATTCTTTACATGTTGCTTGGGCGCAACCGCTACGGCGGCAAGCAGTCGACTGTACCGCTCCAGATCACGGCTTCGCCCGACGCGCTTGCTGGAGCGGCAATCAAGCCGGAACCGGTTCGGACGATTCGAGTCTACTTCATGAAGCCCTCGCGCTACGACGAAAACGGCTACGTCCAATTCTTCCGTTACGGCGTTCAGCCGAATAACACGCTGACCGCCCTGACCGCGCTTAACGCGGCGTTCAATCGAAAATTTGCGGCCGAGCGCAACGTGCAGCTCGAGACCGTCATCTGGGACGAGATTTGCGACGGCGTGATCAGTCCAGACACGATCAAGG